>JBBSBT010000063.1:0-10435 GCA_038250985.1 Bacteroidales bacterium | reverse complement strand
GATAATACAAAATCGCTAATGTAGTGTATATGAAATACCTGCTGTATGATATTTCAATTGTGAATATGCACCCCAAAAGGGGAATTGCAATCTATCTGAAAATCTTCTGGCTATAACAGATGTATAACAACTTTCCTGTCATTTACATTTACCTCGCCGGTGGATAGTTCGCTGCCAAAATACTGCTCAACGATCTGTTTTTTGGGAATCCCCAGTTTTATAAGCTCATTTTTAACTGCTCTTACACGCTTTTGTGATAAAACGAGGTTATACGCGGCCTGTCCACTCTTATCGGAATACCCGGAAAGTTGTATTTTTTTCCCTGGAATCTTTTTAACTGAATCAACCAGGGCTTTCAGATCTGGCAGAAACGTTGGATTAACCCGGGATGAGTTGAGTGCAAAGGTTACCGTTAAAACTGCGAGGTGAGCTACTACCGGCTTAACAATGGAATCCTTTTTAGTAGATGCAACTGTCATTTTTTTCTGGAGTTCCTCATTCTGTGTTTTAAGGTTTTTCAGTTCATTCATCACGAATTTTTGATTCTGGCTCAGGCTGTCGACCGAAAGCTTTATCCGTTTTACCGAATCACTGACGACAGGCGAAAGGGAATCTGCTTTTTGTTCCTTTACAGGAATCAGATTTTCGCTTTCAGAAGGGGGAGTAATAATTTTTATAACAATGGTATCTTTTGCAGCAACAGGCGTAAGGAGGCTGTCCTTGCTGGCTACAATCACAGTGGGATTAACCTCGGGTGTCTTGCTTACCTGCGAAGCTGCACTTTTTGCTTTATCTGACTCCAGCTGCTGAATTTTCTTCGTTGTATTATCCAGGTCCCTTTGTAGTTTTTCCATGCCCGCCTGAATCGTATCGGTTTTGCCTGCATTTTGAGCTACCGTTGCAGCCAGCTGGCTGTTGTCGGCGGCCGCTGGTAAAGGGGCAGGCTCCGTGCGAAGAGTTTGTACAATGATGGTATCTTTTACAGCAGATCGCCGTTTCACGGGAATCCTGTTTATGCTGTCAAGCGAATTCAGTTTTGCATTTTGAAGCTGAACAACCTTAAGCAACGAATCGATTCTCTTTTCGTATGCCGGGCTAATCTTTTCTTCCGTTTTTGCGTTAACCGGCTTGCTTACTGCAGGTTTTTCATCCTGATTATTAACGGATATGTTTAAATGAATAGGGACCGTGATGGTATCAGTTATTGTTGCAGTTACTTTGGGTACAACAATAATCTGGCGGTTGCCGGTTTCGATGGGCGGAGCCACTGGTTCAGGCAGAGTCCGTGTTTTTATTGTATCAGCAAGGATTCCCCTTATCTCCGTGCTTTTTATCCTGGTTTCAAAACTATTATCTGTTTTGCCGGGGGTTATATTTTTGAAAAGCAGTTCATTATCAGTTATAGTAGGATTGGCCCTGATTACCGGGAATGAAACAGAACTTTTGTTTTTCCCGAAATTATAGGATAAAGAGATCCCGGAGGAGTTCACCAGGTCAAGGCTTTTGTTCGGAGAATTAACCAGGTTTTTCAACGTGGTATAGGTTGCAAATTTATACTCGGCAAACACGCCAAGCGACCAGCGGGAATTCAGGTTGAACTGCAGACCTGCTTCTACCGGGATGTACATTTTCCAATAGGATGAGTCGGTGCTTTCGTGCGTCAGCACGTGATTTTCAACACCAATTCCAATTCCAATGTAAGGAGTAAGCCTGTTAATCCGCCACGACGAAGAAATTTTCCTTGCATGTAGCTGCCACATAGGCTGGAAGGCATAAGTTTTTAGGGCATCGCCGTTATTCAGATTCCAGTCGTAGTACCTGCCCGAAAGATTCAGATCGGAGATCCGGCTCAAACGCTGCCTGAACGAGAGGCCTATATTTAAAAAAGAATTTGAAGCTGAACTGATAAAATCCTGCTGGTTGTTATTGTACTGAAACATGCCATATTGCACCTTCAGACTATTATCATATTGCTGGGATGATTGAGCTATCGACGGATGTTGCATAAACAAAAAACCGATCAGCAAAATCCAACCCGGATTTAGTAGATTTTTCATATTTAACGGTTTTATTGTTTGTTAACACCCAGCCAAAGCTGAAATTCCATGCTTAAGCCGATAAAAGGTTTCATATACACGGATTTATCTCCGCTTAACGGATCGGTTTCCTGTAATACTGTAGTTCCGGCCTGCAGCCTTAGGAATTTAAAGATTTTATACCCGACGCCAAAATAGATGGGTTTCTCAACGATGGGACCCGAAATCTTTGCCGAATTGGTTGCAGTGAAATCTTTAAGGAATATCCCGGCCGAGAGGGATGTCTTGCTCCAGAAATTGCTGTTGAATGCCCTGTTTCCCAATGGCATACTAATGCCCAGGTAAGGTCCGGAATAATAATCCAGGTTTGAAAAATCGCCGCTGTTATAAATCCCGGCATACCCGATGTTAAGTGAAAGTGTATTCATCGTTTTTTCCGTTGGGTAATCCACAATGGTAATCACATCGCTTAACACATAATCATACGAATTGGTAAACATGGATATTTCATTGTCCATCTGATTTGTCAATATCACAAACAGGTTATCCGCTTCCTTAACGGAAGCGTCTGTTGAAATCCTGCTTTTAGCCATGGTATAGAGCATGTTTTCGACAATTCCCGACCATTTGGGAGCCAGGCTGCCGCGCCGGGTTTCGTAATTAACCATAGATTCGGCGAGAAGCTCATTTAACGAGCTGTAAATATCCGAAGGGCTGTTTTTAAACAGGTATTTTGTTTCCTTTAGTTCAATATTTGAAGCAAGGAAAGCGTGCACCGTGGTTTTCAGCATCGAGCTTATCTGTTGCCGCTCTGTTTCCTGTATTTTCCTGTAGTACAGAAATTTGAAATTATATTTATTCCCCGATTTTAATTTCGAATAATTAGGCAGAATGGCAACCGTAGTGTTATCATTTTGCTTCCTGACCCAGATGCTTTCGTAAAGTTGCTTGTTTAGTTTAAAGGGTACATTCGAAAGTTGCATTTTTACCATTTCAACTGTTCCCGGAACATCCGAATTAATAATAAACGCTTGTTCGGCCGGCAATTCTCTTCCATTGTCGAACTGTAAATATTTGGCATTTAGTTGCAACGTCTGCATTTGAGCAAACGAAACTGCACCAATAACCAGTATTGCTATAGTCAGAATTGTTTTTCTCATAAAATAGTTGTTATTTGTTTTTAATATAAATCACCAGGGTAGCGATCCTTTTGTTCAATCCCATGATAGGCGTTATGTATTTTACCTCACCTGAATCGGTTGTGTAAAATCTCAGTGTGTCGGATTCAAACAGCTTATGGTCCGTAATGGCCTGGCCTTCATCCTTTTTATCGGTGGAGATCAGTATTTTCGAACTGTTGTAATTTACCAGCTGAACTTTTTCAACATCAGGCACTTTAACAAAGTTAAGAAAGAACTCGTTAACCTGTTCCATGTTTTCGCGGGTTAGCTCCGATCGGATAGCCCATGAAAAAACGGTGGATACCAATTCCATTTTCGCCATGTTGATACTGTCTATTTTCAATTCATACTTATTCACAAGTTCAGTTTTCTGCATTTTGAAATCTTTTTCCATTAATTGCATCCTGATAATGGCCCAGAAAAAGACGACAAACAGCAACAGAATAAGTATTACTACAATTTTGTTCCTGAGAAGAAATTTTAAGAATTTATTTTCTTTTTTCAATTCCTCTTTTGGCTTTTCGGTATCAGTTGGTTTTGTTTCCATAAATTTTTGAATTTATTATTTTTATAAATTAAATTTCCTGTAACTCTTATAATTTCAGTGTATCTGATTTATATCTTTCAAGAATTAATATTATCGCTATCTTTACAAAGGTACAAAATAAATGCTTAAGATCAAAATGTTATTTGCACTTGAAAAAGTTTAAGAATGAACCGTTTTTAAACTTTAGCTCACTTTTCTGATTTCATGTGAACATCCATTTGAGGGAACGGAATCGTAATATTGTTTTCGATGAATTTCCGGTTGATAATCCGCCTGATATCACTTTTCACTTTTTCGATCCGGAACACATTCTGACTAAAAAATAAAACCTGGAAATCGAGTGAGGAGTTGCCAAAATTAACCAGGCGTCCTTCAATTAATTTCTTATCTGTTATGTCAGGATGCTCAAACACGCTAGCCTCCAGGATTTTTTTCACCAGTTCCACATCACTGCCGTAGGCCACCCCGACGTTGATACGGAAGCGTGTTTTCATGGACTGGTGACTCCAGTTAATCACTTTGTTTGTAGTTATCAATGAATTAGGAATAATAACTACGATATCATCCCGGTTAAGCCCCATGGATGTGCGTAAACCAATGTTTTCGATCATAACGATATCGCCGTCAATCTCCAGTATATCCCCGACCCGGGTTGAGCCTTCAACAAGCAGGATAATTCCTGATATCACATCATTAAACGTTTGCTGCAACCCAAGCCCGAAGCCAACCAGCAAGGCTGCCGAACCGGCAATCAGAACAGTAATTTTGATACCAATAGTATCAAGAATTAAACTCAGTGAAATAATCCAAAGCACATACCTGATGATCTGGAATAAAGCATAGCGGTTACTTTGGTCAAAACTTGTGAGTTTGTTCCTCCCGTATAATCCTTTTTTAATCAGCCATATAATAAATTTGGTTGCAATAAAAATAACGATTACAGTAAGTAAGCTTTCGACTTTAAAATGATAGTGCGCCAGGTGAAAAAGTTCAAAATCCAGTATTTTATCAACTATCTCCATTGAATATATGGTATTAACGAGGTTAAACTTTAACAGATAAATTTACCTTTTCCTTTTTAATCTGACGGAATAGCTTTATAATCAGCTATACCCGAATGCGATTTTATACCGTACTGATAAAATATCTCATCCGGAAACAATTCATACCATCCACGAAAAAACATTCACCCTGCTTTATTTTTGTTAAATACTTATTATCAAAGGCTTATATGAAAGCCATCCATCACAAAGCTTACTCCTTTTGCGTAGATAAAGATATACAAAATACGGGCAACCACCATCACACTTACCCGGCCTATTGATTTTTCAACCAAAGGAGCCAGGCACAGCAACAAGAGAATGGGAATATAGACCAATACTACCGTGAGGGCTGTAATCAGTTGTCAGTTGATCATACAATACCGGCAGTAAGGAATGGCATTTAGGGAATAATTCTGTTTTTCAGTAATTCAATATTAAATTGAACGATGAAAGGTCAATTTTAAAAGCAATTGCCTTTTCAAACTGGTTAATGGATGATTCAAGCCAGCCGCTGACTGTATTTTCCTGCTGTTTCGCAAGATTAAAACCATCAACTTTAAAATCAGGTAATATCTCTTTTAACGTACCTTCCTGGTTAATGATAAATATGCTGTTATCAGTCCCGGCTATAAAGTAATTAGGCTTTGTTGTATGTAAGGCGCTTATAATATGATCTTGTTTATCAAATTCTTTCAATAATGTTTGCTTCTCAACATCCACAAGATAGCCTTTCCCATTGGCAATTACCATACATTGCGCGCCGGTATTGTCTTCAATCACCTGGCTGAGTCCGTTTCCTTCTTCTTTCGCAAAACGCCCCATCCACTTATGGTTGTTATTATCAACGAATTTTATATATAATGCCGGCTTACCCGGATCACCAAAATTTTTCCGGCTTACTCTTGCAAAAAACGGCTTTCCTTTTATTATTTCAGCTTTCATAATATTTTCTCTCTTATTTGGTTGTTTTTGTCTAAGCGCTCCCTTTACTAAGGGAGGTGTTTTATTTCGAATCTAAAGTACACACGATATTGCGCAATCATAATTAGGGACTTATTAGAATCATATTAGAAAACCATTAGGGTGTTTATCATTAATATCTTAAGTTAACTTTGTGGTATAAATACAAGCATTCCATGAGTAGCATAAATATTCTGATTGTCGAGGATGAGCAAAGGCTTGCTGACATTTTGAAAAAGCAATTGGAGGATGCAGGATATAATGCCCAGGTTGCAAGTGATGGCTATATAGGCAAACAATTTATTGAAAAGAACAAGTACCATCTTGCAATTTTAGATATCAACCTGCCGCTCATCAACGGGTATGATCTGTGCCGGGAAATCCGAAAAGCAAATAAAACAATTCCAATCATCATGCTCACAGCTTTGGGCACTCCCGACAACAAAATTTCCGGTTTTGATGTAGGCGCTGATGATTATGTTACAAAGCCTTTTGATATCAGGGAATTACTGGCACGTGTAAATGTTTTTCTGAAAAGATCGGAGACTGTAGCGGAGCCTGAAAAACTAAGCGCTGCCGACCTTGTTATGGATATGACAAATAAAACAGTCAGCCGTTCAGGTAAGCGAATTGAATTAACTGCCAAGGAATATTCCCTGCTTGAAATATTCCTTAAAAATAAGGGTAAATTATTATCGCGCGATTATATTATCAGCCAGGTTTGGGGTATCGATTTCGATCCCGGCACCAATGTTATTGACGTGTATGTGAATTATCTAAGAAAAAAAATTGACCGGGGCTTTGAGCCTAAACTAATACATACCAAGTTCGGATTTGGTTTTTATTGCAATGAAAAAGAGATTTAAAATTGTTATGAATATTAAGATCAGGCTGGCCTTCCAATTTATGTTGGTGGTGGCTGGGATATTACTATTCTTTGCAGGTCTCGTTTTTTACTTTACCTACACTTCGCACCGTGATAAGTTCAGGAGTACCTTGCTGAACAGGGCTAAGAATACGGCTATAATTATGGTGAGCCGGCAGCAGATTGACACAGCGCTTCTGAAAAACATCCACGAATCAACCTTCGAAAGTCAGAACCAGGAAATCATGATCACTGACACCAATTTCAAAACCCTTTATACCTATAACACTGAATTTCTTACTACTGTTAAATTACCGGCTATTCTCAAACCGGAAAGTTATGGGTTTTTTACCATGGCCGGAAAAGACGGTATATTCTACCGGTTTCAATACAAACAAACACCTACTATCATTTTTTTCCTGGCCTTCGACAATTCCCGCAATATTTTCCTTCACGAATTTCGCCAGATTTTGTTCTGGGGTATTTTATTCAGTTTGTGGTTATCTGCACTTACATCCTATTTCCTGTCGCGCCGGGCATTCATGCCGGTAATGGAAATTATCAAAAATGTTAAGGATATCAACTCCTCAAGCCTGAGTAAACGACTCGATGAAGGAAAAAGAAAAGATGAACTGGAAATGCTGGCGATGACATTTAATGAAATGCTGGCCGACCTGGAAGTTGCCTTTAAAAACCAGGAAGATTTTGTTTCGAATGCCTCCCACGAATTGCGCACTCCTCTTTCGGTTTTGATTGTGGAATCCGATTATTTATTGGGGCAGGACCGTACACCCGAAGAATATAAAGCCCATATCTCCGACCTGGTTATAGATATGAAAAAGCTTAATATTCAGTTGAACAGTCTCCTGGAGCTGGCACAAATAAACAGCAGCAATACCCTTCCACTTCAAAATGTTCGTATTGATGAAATAATTTTCGAATCTATTCTTCAGGTAAAAAACAGGTTTAAGGGCCGCAAAATCATCCCGAAAATCCAATATCCTGAAAACGAAAATGATCTGCTTATACACGGAAATGCCGGAATGCTTACCATTGCGCTTAAAAACCTGATTGAGAATGCATGTAAATTTTCGGATAACGAGGTAAATATCGAAGTCGCACTCACCGACGAGTTTATTAAACTCAATATTTCCGATACAGGGATAGGGATTCCCTCAGCGGAACTGGAAATCATTTACAAACCTTTTACCAGAGCTTCGAATGCGAAGTTTAAAAGCGGTTTCGGCATCGGACTCTCGTTGGTTGCCCGTATACTTGAGGTTCACGAAGCCATACTGGAAACGGTTAGTACAGAAAATGAAGGAACCCGTTTTGAGATCCTTTTTAAACGACTTACGTTAACAAAACAGTAAAAAAAATGTTAATACATGCAAACATAACAATAATTAAATAATACTCCTGTTTATTTATTGACAAACCTTGCCTTTAATTAATTACAGATAAAATATAGTTGCAATTTCTAAAATGCATTTAATTTAAATTCAGAATGGAACTTAAAATTTTTAATGAACCCGACGAAAGCTTTTACGCTATAAAACTTGACCCGTCAAAAGAAGAGTATAACCTGGAAGAAGGCGATCAGGTCATTTTTGGATACGAAATTACCGATGAAGCTGAAAAAAAACATTGGGCATGGGCAAATACCAACCCTGCCAACCAGGAAGCAGAGCAGGAAATAGCAATAGCCGAAAACTTCGACTCCTTAAATAAAACCTTTCGCAATTTTGAAAATCTCACCTATCTGCCTGCCTGGACTTATCCCTCGGGAAGGGCCTTTCTGGCATTCAACAGTATACGGTCTGAACTTCCGCCAGACGTTGATCTGAGTATCATTGCGGGCCTACATTCCGAAAACAACTGGCACGGGGTAATTGTTAAAGGGTTTGATTCACTGGTTAAACTGCAATACTTCCTTGAAGAAAATGATATGAAAGTAAATTTTGAAGTAACTCAGAAGGATTGATGTTTGTAATATGTCAGCATTCATGAAAATCCACCTGTTTGATTTTCCTGGTGTTCCCCGGTTTTTCCGACATCAAAGTCTTACCTTTTTTCAACCCCATTTTGGCTAAATTGCCTGGTATTTTAAAAATGCAAAACCTGTCAATACCTGATCAGGATTACATTTTGAACTGCATCAGCCTGCAATCAGGTTCCCATAACTTTATCCAGGAACGGGGAAAATCCTCCATATCACGAAGGTTAGATCTCAAATCCAAATAGTTACGATATTAGATATAACACATCATACTATTTTCAAATCCTTTATATTTATTTTTATTCTTTTAAAACATTTAACTGTTATCTGTGTTTAAAAAAACCATTACCTTTAGTGTGGTTATCGGACAGAGTCGTTCCGGTAGCATTTAACACCAATTTCACAAGCTTTTTCTAGGACTTCATACGATTAATTATTTTGCCAACTGATTGAATTTTTGCAAGCTGGACAAATACCATAAAGCTGTTTAGTGCCAAAAAGCCATTATTCGGATTTTCCAGTATATTTTATTATTACCTGAAATCAACCTGTAGATACCTGGATTTCTATTTCACAAATATCTGAGAGTACTTTACAATTAACTTAATATTCACTTAAACCCATCCAAATGAAGGTAAATTTCTACGTTTCAGCTCTCGCCCTGGCAATTCTGCTATGGACGGCCAATGCTTTTTCGCAGGCTGTCAGGCCCGAAAAGGTCGTTAAATCAATAGGTTTTGATATTTCGAAAAAGCTTAGCGATGTCAAGTACAAGTCGACCGGCTATGTCGACCAAACCTGGAAAGACAAACTTATTCCCAATAAGGAGGGATTCCTGGAGGAGTTCAATAAAGAAGCTACCTGGAAAGGAGCCGACCCGGTATTACAGGGCAACCAATTGAAATCCAGCAGCGCAAGTGCTAACATAGTCAAGAATTTCAGTGGCCAGGGTAATCTTAGTGGTGTTGCACCTCCTGATATCGTAGGCGATGTAAGCCCTTTGTATTATATGCAAATGGTTAATTTGTCATTGCAGATCTGGGACAAAAATGGAGTATCAAAATTAGGGCCCGTTGCAAGCAGCACACTCTGGGATGGATTTACCGGAGCATGGACCGGCACCAACGACGGAGACCCCATAGTGCTTTATGACCAGGTTGCCGACAGGTGGATTGCGACACAGTTTTCACTTCCAAACTACCCCAGCGGTCCGTTTTATGAACTGGTGGCTGTTTCAACAACTAATAACCCTCTCGGTACCTGGTACCGATATGCATTCGAGTTTGTTAATATGCCCGATTATCCTAAGTTTGGCATTTGGCGCGATGGTTATTACCTTACAGTCAACCAATTTGCTTCGCGTACGGGAAGATTTAAAGGCGCAGGAGTTGCTGTGCTCGACCGGGCGGCAATGATCAGCGGAAGTTCCAGTGCTCAAATGCTGTTCTTTAACCTGGGCACTTCGTATGGAAGCCTGCTTCCTGCAGATGCTGATGGCACTACTCCTCCACCAGCAGGCAGTCCCAATTATCTTGCTGATCTTGGAACCAATTCCCTGCATATCTGGCAAGCCAGTGTTGATTGGACTAACACAGCTAATTCGTCTGTTACTTTAGTGAAGACACTTACTACTCAGCCCTATTCCTACAGCGGAATTACTATCAGCCAACCCGGCACATCACAAACTCTCGATGCTTTAGCATCCCGGTTAATGTACCGCTTACAATACCGGAATTTTGGCACTTACCAGGTGATGCTCACCAACCATTCTGTAAACGCCAACGGAACCGGCCAGGCAGGTGTG
>JBBSBT010000062.1:0-10476 GCA_038250985.1 Bacteroidales bacterium | reverse complement strand
TTAATCCAATCCGGTACATATAGATCAGGAAAGGGATAAATGTGATTAGCAGTACCGGATGTCCTGACATGATCATGAAATCATAAATACCATGCAGAAGCCATGGAACGGCAAATGCCCGCAGCAGCCATTTCCCCCTGTTTGGTTTATCGAACCTTGCCATCCCAAGATAGAATCCCATCACAATGCCAAATATAGTGTGACCCGGAACTGCGGTAAAAGCCCGGACCAGGCCAACCTGTAAGGAGTTTTCCGAAAAAACATAAAACAGGTTCTCGATGGCGGCAAATCCCAATGAAACAGATACTGCATATACAATACCATCAAACTTCTCATTAAAGTTTGGGTTTCGCCAAATCAGTATAAAAACCATAAAGTATTTTAATGCTTCTTCGGTGGCGCCGGCAACGATAAAGCCATCCCACGCGGCTTTCGGAATTTTAGCCAGCCCTGTTCCAAATCCCGTCAGGTAATTCTCAATCAATCCAACAGGAAAAATAATAATGGCACCCAGCAGGATTCCTTTCAGAATCAGTTTGATAGGCTCTTTCTCATACCTGTCGCGGAAATAAACATACATCATAATGATGATCGCAGGGGCTAAAGCAAGAAAAAGTAAATACATGTCTGGCAGATTTTGGGGACAATTTTTTTCTAATCAGGTTGAGGCTTACAGACCCTTTGGAATGGATTTGATTTTAAGCTAACTAAATATCAGTTTTTGTTTTGCTTATCAGTTTTATATCACTGATTTCCATTTTTTTATCTACAGCCTTACACATATCGTAAACAGTGAGCAGCGATGCTGAAACCGCTGTCAGGGCTTCCATTTCAACACCCGTTTGCCCGATGCAGTGTACTTCACTCAGGGCTGCAACGCCCCTTGATTCAAGAGTGAGTCTTACATCCACTTTCGTAATCATAAGAGTGTGACAAAGCGGAATGATGGATGAAGTAAGTTTAGCCGCCTGGATACCTGCCAGCTGAGCTACTGTGAGCACATCTCCTTTTTTCATATTGTTTTCCTGCACCAGTTGCACCGTTTCGGGCTGCAGGCTGATAAATCCCTGTGCCTTTGCAATACGCAGCTGGTTTGCTTTATGCCCGACATCCACCATATTGGCTTTGCCTTCATTATCGGTATGGCTGAGTTTGTTCATGGGTTTTGGTTTCGGATGTTGAATTGTCAGGAGTGTATAATAGGTTTGAAATGTTTGAAGAGTTTGAAGAGTTTCAGTCCCGATAGATTCGGGATTCAGAGTTTCAGTCCCGATAGCTATCGGGATTCAAAGTTACAGTGTTTCAGCTTTAAATGTTTGAGATAGTTTGTGATCAGTTTAAATAATTCCGAAATCCTCATTCCGATATCTTTATCCCCCAATATTGTAAAACTCTCCGTGCCTGTTTATGGTTCCGCACGAAGGTTTGTTTCCAAGAGCAAGCTGCAAAGCTTTATGAGCGCCATGTTCGCGGATATTGTATTCCATGTCGTTAAACAAACAGGGTTTGATCATTCCATTGGCCGTCAGCCGCAAACGGTTACAGGTCGAACAATCGCCGCCACTGCCTCCGTCCACAATATAAAATTCTCCTTTTTCGAGGTCCATCTGCCTGATAAAACGGACCTGTAAGCCATATTTTTTTCCAAATGCAGCAACTTCAACAGCAGCGGGTTCGGCCGGAGATTTTACAATAACGCAGTTGATTTTAACAGGCGAAAGACCCGCTTTAACCGAGGCTTCGATCCCTTTCAGAACTTTATCAATTTCACCACCACGGGTTACCTTTCGATATTCTTCAGGATTCATGGTATCGAGACTCACATTGACCCTGTGAAGACCGGCGTCTTTAAGTGCTTGTGCGAAATTTTCGAGCAATTGTCCGTTTGTTGTCATTCCCAGGTCCTGAACACCCGGTTTTGAAGCAATCATTTGTACCAGGTCAACAATTCCTTTTCTAACGAGAGGTTCGCCACCTGTAATCCTGATTTTATCCACACCTAATGCCAGGGCGGCATCCACCACTTCCATTATTTCTTCGAACGAGAGAATATCCTTATGCTGCATCAATGCAATGCCTTCGGCAGGCATGCAATAAGTGCAACGCAAGTTACAGCGATCCGTAACTGAGATGCGGAGGTAATTTATACGCCGGTTATACGAGTCGAACATCTATAGCAGTTCCTTTCCTGATTTCATTAATACCAATTTCGATGGATGCAATTCCTTGTGCCTGGATATAGGAGTGTATATGTGCTGACCCATGATATTCTACAGGCATGGCTTCTCCTTCGTTTGTTATATAGACAGGAAAAAATCCTTTGCGCGAAATGTTCCGTCTTTTGTAGTCAGCACCCATTGGCAGTTTAATCGGTATTTTCTGTTTTGTGTTTCCTGTTATCATCCGGATTAGGTATTTCACCAGCAATTCGAATTGAACGAATGAGGATACCGGGTTTCCGGGTAAGGCAACCAGGTATTTTTTATCGCGGGTAGCAAATATAACCGGTTTGCCTGGCTGCACTGCCAGGCTCCTGAATTTTATGTCAAAACCTGCTTGCTCAATTACGGACGGAACAAAATCGAAATCCCCGGCCGAAATTCCACCTGTGACAATCACTATGTCGCTTTCGGCAGATGCTTGTTGAATAATTTGCAGGGTTGCCGCTTCCGTGTCGCGGGCAATTCCGAAATAGCTGGCCTTGCAATATGCACTCTGTGCCTGTGCCATGAGTTGCCAGGCATTACTGTTGCGGATCTGCGAAAGGCCAGGAACTTCGGAAGGTTCCACCAGTTCGTCGCCGGTCGAAATAATTCCAATACGCGGTTGTTTGTAAACTTCGGGATCAGCGCATCCAACTGAGGCCAGTACCGCAATTTCCTGTGGTCTGATCAGGGTACCTTTGCCCAGCACCTTCTCGCCCCGTAAAATATCCTCGGCCAATTTGCAATAATTCGAAGCTGTTCTTTCGGCTTTGAACCGGATGGTATCGGGACCGGTAATCTCAACATCTTCAACCATGATTACGGTATCGGCTCCTTTGGGAAGCATGCCTCCGGTCATTAGTTTGGAACATTCACCTGGACCAATCACTTTTGTAGGCACCTGGCCTGCAGGTATAGTTTCAAGAACAGTTAATTCTTTTTCCAGGTCATCACGACGGCAGGCGTATCCATCAACAGCTGATTTGTCGAACGGAGGCATATCCATATCCGAAAAAATATCGGCAGCCAATACCCTTCCCAGGCTGTTTTCAAGTCTTGTTTTTTCTGATGCAAGGTTTGTGGCAGATAAGCTGATTATGTGCAGTGCTTCTTCAAAAAGTATCATTTGCGGTAATTCATATTATGAGGCAAAGATAATTATCATTTCGATGCGAATGGATGCCAGATTCAGTTCGCTTAGATTCGTTTCCTGGTTTTATTCTAATATGCAACATTCTGGTCTGTTTGTATGTTAATTGTTATCTTTGTAGAAACGCGAAATCCAATGGCTGATATCCCTAAAGCAAACACGCCTTCAATTCCTGCCCCTGGCCGGGGAAGCAAGATCAAAAAGAAAATCAGGAAATATCTCTATATAGCATTAACCATATTTATTGTACTGGTAGGAATCTGGATTTACTGGAGTTATTTTTTTACTTACAGCGATGGATACCGGGCGGGTATGCTGCAGAAATTTTCGCGTAAAGGAACCATTTTTAAAACGTATGAGGGTGAAATGATACTCAGCAGCGTGGAGAGCAATAAAAATGTGGCCCTTGCTTCTGAGAAATTTCTCTTTTCAGTTTCTGACAAAGATTTAGCACTTCAGCTCGATTCACTTCAGGGTAAAAATATTGTTTTACACTATACTCAGAAAAACAATACGCTGCCCTGGAGGGGCGAAAGCCCTTACATTGTAGACAATGCGAAGCTGAGCAGGTAAAAGGAATACTATTTACAAGGTTCGATTCACGAATGCATGGGTTGGATAGAGTAGTTTTATAATGTTTCAATACTTTTCTGAGATAATCCGAATCAGGAGAAATGAAAATCGTTAACCCAAAATAATCATTCCATTTATTCCTTTTCAGATCCCTTACATAATTTTATCTTTAAAAAACTTATATGTTTCCACCTGTGAATTGAGTTTCAGGTTTGGATTTCCTTTCACATACTGATTCGATTTGGTAGGAGTTATGAGCCTGGCTTTGGTATTATCGCGCAACTGTATCTGTAGCAAAGTCATGAGTTCCCGTTGCAAATCGCGGTCGAAAATGGGACATGCCACCTCAATGCGGTTGTCGAAATTGCGTTCCATCCAGTCGGCAGATGAAATATAATACAATTCATCGCCACTGTTGGCAAATACCATAACACGACTATGTTCCAGGAAACGACCTACAATCGTTATAGCTTCAATATTTTCGCTTAAGTTTGAAACACCGGGTTTTAGCAGGCAAATACCCCTGACATTCAGTTTGATTTTTACCCCTGCTGCACTGGCAGCATATAGTTTCCGTATGGTTTTTATATCTGTTAAATTATTGATTTTTAATATTACCCATGCATCTTTACCCGATTTGGCGTTTCGGATTTCGTTGGATAAAAGTTTTAAAAACTGGGCCCTCATGTGAAATGGTGCAACTATCAGTTTGGAGAACCTGGGCGCATTGTAAATCGACTCAAAAAGGTGGAAAACGCTGTTTACATCTGATACTATTTCTTTATCAGCCGTAAAGACTGTAACGTCGGTGTATACTTTTGCGGTTGTTTCATTGAAATTTCCTGTGCCTACACCGGCATAATACACATTTCTTACACCTTCCTTCCTGCGTATCAGCAGCAATTTGGCATGTACTTTATACCCCGGAATCGATTGGATGACGCGGACCCCTTCTTCCTGCATTTTTTCGGCCCAGTAAATATTTGCTTCTTCGTCGAAGCGGGCCTGTACTTCCAGGAAAACGGTTACTTCTTTGCCATTCCTGGCAGCATTGATCAGGGCATTCACCACATTGGAGAACCTGGCTACACGGTAGAGTGTCATCTTTATACCTCTCACCTGCGGGTCGAGAGAGGCTTCGCGAAGCAGGTCTATCAGGTAATGAAATGACTGATAAGGATAGTGCAACAGGTAATCTTTTTCTTTAATACCTGCCAGAATGCTTTTTGTAACCCTCAATCCCTGGTGCTCAAGTGGAGGCAACGGGCTGAATTCCAATTCGGGAGCACCAATATTGGGAAAGCTCACGAAGTCCTTGAAATTATGATACCTGCCCCCTGAAGTCACTGTATCACTCTGGCTAATGTTAAGCTTGGCGAGTAACTGTTTTAAAAGCCTTTCCGGCATATGACGGTCGTATACAAACCTTACCGGAGGAGCGACTTCCCTTTGCTTCAGTCCCTCAGTCATAAGTTCAATAAAACTTTTCGAAACATCATTATCAATATCCAGTTCAGCATCGCGGGTAAATTTTATTCCGTAAGCTTTATAAGTATCGAATCCAAAAACCGAAAATATTTCATTAAGGCAATACCTGATTACGTCATCGAGCAGAATGATAAAATGTTTATCGTCTTTCGGAGGCAGGATCAGGAAACGGGAAAGCGTATTCACGGGCACTTCAACAAGCGCGTATTTCTCAAGCGAAGGGTTTCCTTTAACCTGCAGCACAATAGCAAGATATAGGGAATGATCGTGTAAGGATGTAGCCTTTAGGTTATTTAATATGATTGGAAAAAGACTTGGACGAACATGCTCCCTGAAATATTTTTCCACGAATTTGCCCTGCTCAGGCGTCAGTTCATTATCATTAATTACAAAGATGTTGTTCCCGGAAAGCTCAAGAATAACAGCATTATAGATGCGCTGAAATTCCAGTTGCTGAATTTTGGTAATACGGTTTATTTCGCGAAGGGTTTCGCGTGGATTCAGGTATTTATCATGAAAAACACCTTTTTCCATGCCAATCATACGGTTAACTGTAGCTACCCGTACCCGGAAAAACTCATCCAGGTTATTGGAATATATCCCAAGAAATTTCATGCGCTCCACCAATGGCGTTGCCGGATCAGCGGCTTCCTGCAATACTCTTTCATTGAATTGCAGCCAACTGATTTCCCGGTTCATGATATTACTTTTATTTCCGGCCATAGGTATTCGGGATTTTGTTTTTCTGGGTTAATATGCGACAATATCTTAACAGCTTTGTAAAGGTATTTGTTGCCATAAAAATACAAATAAAGTTTCGGCTCTGTATAACGAAATTATGCCGAATTAGTGTTATAGTAAAATAAGGCAGCTATTGTATACAAACTCGTATCCTATGTTTAAATTGTTGTTTAAAATGCGAATCATAGGTTGGAATCGTAAATTGGCAGTTTACAGGAAAACCCTTCAAGGGGTAAAATCCTTGAAGGGTTTATCTCCCTTCCTGATAGAGATGGCGAATAAAGAAGGGATTCAATCCCCTTTAAGGATAGTGTAGCACGCGGTTTTGCCTTTGCAAAATTTATTGCAGAAGGTGACCGCTTTTAAAAATAATTTCTGACGGATAATTTCTTTAGAATGTAAAATCCTTAAACCTCTTCAGAAGTATGCGGACAGGCTTTACCGGCAAAACTTTATTTCTTATCCCGTTCAAAAAATAGACAGCCCGATGCCGTTACAACATTCCCGGCCAAACGGTGAAGTTTTGAATAACCTTCGCCTTTTTGAGATCGGCCCATTTATCAACATCCAGGTGTACTGAAACCACGCCGGTAGTGGGCAATGAGTCGAGTTTAGGATTTGCAAAATGATTTGCAACCTGGGTTATTACAGGGTTGTGTCCCACGATCATTACGCTGTTGGTGCTGTCGTCAAGTCCTTCCATGATTTCGAGTGCATCCTTATCGTCCCCTGTGAAGAGTATTTCGTTAGCAACAACTTTATTGGAATGAAAACCAAGTTTGTCAGCAATGATCAGTGCAGTTGCATAGGCTCTTTCAGCCGGGCTTGCTATAATCTGATCAATTACGGGTTTGCTTTCGGCCATATACAGGGCTACCCTGCAGGTGCGTGCAACTCCGGTATCAGTAAGCATTCTTTCAGCATCAGCAACGTTAGCACTTGCCGGTATGGTCTTGCCATGACGAACAATATAAATAGTCTTCATACTCGTGAGATTAATTTAGTGTAAATTTTTTGTAAACTTACAAAATAAGTTTAAACCCAAAAGCGATATCTGAAAATATACAGATACCGCTTTAAAAATCATTTTAATAAGAGCTTTTTCAGATATTTTCCCATGCAGATGTGTTGATTTAAGGTAAAGGATTCATGGTTTAGTATCTGAATATTGCAATTTTTCAGGCAGGCTTGTGTTGTGGTTTTCCGATGTGGAAGTTGAATTTTTCAACTTCTCAGTATCTCCGCTTCATTCAGCCCGGGGCTGACATCCCATTTCGAAAAACCTACTTTACTGTATCGGCTGAATATGTCATTCTCTTTTTCGACGGAGGGAATACCGAAAAATTCACGTACCTGTATGGATTCTTCTTCATGTCTTCGATCAGCGAATTCATCTGAGCCGCCGATTTATTTAGGTTGTCATATAGCTTCTTGTCATTCAGAAGCAAGCCTATGGAGCCTTGCCCTTTATCAATTTTTCCGGTAATGGAATCCAACCGGGTCAGAACATTATTGACATTTGCCAGTGTTGAAGCCAGGTTGGCCTTAGCCAGGGTATCTGTTATCCTGGAAAAATTACTTAGGATGGTCGATATATTTTTATCATTCTGACGGAAATTTTCAGTGATCGACTCAACGTTAAACATAATGCGCTCAAGCCTGCTTCGCTGGCCGTAAACAAGCGTATCCATGTTATACGAAGTGTTTTCGAGGTTGCTTAGGGTATGGCGGATGCTGGCAAATGATGCATTCAGATTTTTACGCGTTTCTGAATTAAATACTGACTGAAGCACGGTAACCATAGTATCTAAAGACGAGAGCAGGTTTTCCGCTTTCAGTTTTATGGGGGCAACTTGTTTGTTCACTTCATCCGAAAGTGACATTTGCGAAATCCCTACCAGGGTGTCCCCGCTTTGGGCTCCTGTTTTTGAATCTCCAAATACGATTTCGATATTTTTTGTCCCTAATAAATCGAGGCTGTTGATACGGGCCACCGAATTTGAAGGAATAAATACAGGATCGGAAATGGTTAGTTCGAGTAATATCCTGGATGAATGTTTGTTTACAAACCTCATATCCGTGACTTTCCCGATTCCCAGTCCGTTTACTGAAACCTGCGCGGCTTCCTGAATGCCTGATGTGGCATCATATACAGCATAGAACGTACGGTTTCTGTTAAATATATCTTTCCCTTTGATAAAGTTTAACCCTATAATAAAAAGCGCTAGGGTAACAATGCCAAAAACACCTATCTTGATTTCTCGACTTATTTTCATTGTTCTTGGTTCTTGTCAAAATTTTGACAAATTTAATACTTTTTTTCAGTAAGTCGCTTTGCTTCTTCATTTGTAATGCGTTCCGTCCCCTTGAAAGCAACCACAAAAGCATCTTTGTATCCTTTGGCAATCATTTCTTTTCGTCGTTCCAGGGCTGCTTCCGGTGTGTTAAAATCGCCTGAGGTATATTTATAGGCTCCTCCGTGAAAATACATCTTAACATTATCAATATTATTGAATATTCTTGATTCAAGGGGCTGGGCCTTGGGGAAAGTAAGGAATTGCACACGATACGAAACAATAGCCGGACGCATCTGGCCAGGGGGAACACTATCTTTCCCGGAGGCCATCGGGCTTCCTTCAGTGGATGGATTTTGGGTATCTCCCGGCTTAGCTGTTTCGGCCTGGCTGGCAGCTATCGGGGTCTCCGGATTTTGCTGTTCCACCGGGCGTTTCTCAAGCTGGTTTTTATAATCACGCAGGGCTTTAAAAATCGCTTGTGCCATCAAATCCTGGCCTTTTTCCGATAAAAGAAAACTTTCATCTTTGGAATTACTGAGAAAGCCGGTTTCAACTAAAACTCCCGGCATGGCAGTCTTATATAGAACCAGGAATCCAGCCTGTTTTACACCGCGGTTGAGCATGTGAAGATTATCAACCAGTTGATGCTGTACTTTGCCTGCGAAGGCCAGGCTTCTGTCAAGAAATGCATTTTGCATCATGTTGAAAAAGATATTTCCTTCGGGTGAATTCGGATCGAATCCATCATATTTTTCCACATAGTCATCTTCAAGCAATATAGCGGCATTCTCTGCTTTGGCAACTGCCAGGTTGGCTTCACTTTTATGAAGGCCCATTACAAAAGTTTCAACTCCGTACGGTGATGAACTTTTGGTGGAATTACAATGCACCGAGATAAAAAGGTCGGCTTTATTTTCATTGGCAATGCGTGCTCTGCGATACAACTCCACAAAAGTATCATCACTCCTTGTGAGCAATACCTTTACATCTTTCATATTGGTGCGGATATAATCGCGCAGCTTGAGTACAATGGCTAATGTAATATCTTTTTCACGTGAATTTTTTCCCAGGGCGCCTGTATCGTGTCCACCGTGACCGGCATCAAGAACCACCGTATTTACCTTTTGCGCACTGGCAAAATTCACAAAAAAATATAAAAGGCATAGAATAAGAAATCGTTGATCATTACGTTTTTCTGTCATCAACTGTTTTTGTTTAGCTTTGCACGATTGTTAGAGAAACTAACAATTTTATGAATGTAATTAATAACCAGCTGTTTAGTTTAAAAATACTGGTATTTTTGTTCAATAATGGGTACTTTCAAGTCCTTACATACTATTACAAAATTAACATCTTAACCTCTTTTCCCTCATAATTGCTACCGAAGTTACAAACAAAGCACCGGTTAATAACCTTGATCCTGTTCCTGTCAGTATTAATTTCTGTACAGGCAGGTGTTTATTTGTCGTATGAAATCCGGCCCGTTGATGCAACGTTTTCTGATGCCAGGATGCCTGATACGATCTCGAAGCTGCTTCCTGATACCCTTGCCGGCAACAAAACGGATTCACTCAATAGTAACGTGCCAGGATCGGCGTTAGTATTGGCCGACACAAGCGATGCCGAAAAAAAAGCAAATAAATTCATGCTCTCGGCTAAAATCGATTATGCTTCGGCCGACTCACTGAGTATGGATATTTCAAAGAAAATGGCCTGGCTGTATGGTAATGCAAGCATTGAATATGAGGATATTAAGTTAAATGCTGCGCTTATTTCAATCGATTTCGAAAATAATACAATTCATGCCTATGCCACACAGGACTCGTTGGGAAATCCGGTAGGGACTCCTGAATTTAAACAGGGAGATCTGAATTTTAAATCAAAAGAAATTGCGTACAATTTTACCACTCGTAAAGGGTTGATACAGAATGTTATTACGAAAGAAGGCGAGGGATATATTCATGGCACGATCATTAAGAAGATTAATGACAGTGTAACCGATGTAGGCCGGGGTGAGTATACT
>JBBSBT010000061.1:0-10534 GCA_038250985.1 Bacteroidales bacterium | reverse complement strand
CGAATAATGAATAACGAATAGTGAATAGTGAAGAATGAAAAGGCAACCCTTTAAACAAAAGCACAAACAGGCTAACTTGAAAATTTGAAATACATAGAATTACGCAGAAATAAATGGAAATAAATAGAAATACAAAGAAATTGGGCGGAGTAGTGAGATGTGATTTTTGGTCGGTTGTAAAAGGCTGACATCAGGCACAAATCATGTGCTAAGGGTTCTCCCCTCGGGGAGATGCACGCAGGGCAGAGTGGTACTGAAACAAACGTATAAAAAGTGAATATATGGAAAAATAATATTCGGAGGGTTCTCCCCTTTTTTCAAGGGGAGATGTCCAAAGGACAGAGGGGTACAAAAAAGTTAAAAGTTATTAGTTAAAAGAAAAAAGTGAACACACTACCACGATTAAAAATGGCACAAATAAGTACTAACTTGATAATTAGAAATATATAGAATTAAATAGAAATACGTAGAAATAAATAGAAATAGAGCTTAGTATAAAGATGTGATTTTCTGTTGGTTGTAAAAGTCGAACATCAGGCACAAATCATGTTCGTAGGGTTTTCTCCTTAGGGAGATGTCCGCCTCAGGCAGGAAGAGGCGTCCTGAAATTAAAATAATATACCTATCTTTCGGCCTTCAAATCCAGGTTTTCATTCTAATCAAGCATTATGGAATGGTTTGTTATCGTTAATCCCAATGCCGGGAAACGTAAAGGGGAAAAAGATTGGCTCGAAATAGCAGCTCAACTCACAGCAGCCGGTATTAAATTTGCCAGCGTGTTTTCCGAACACCGGGGACATGCTGTTGTGCTCACCCGCAAGTATGTCGAAAACGGATACCGCAATATTATTGTTGTAGGTGGCGATGGTACTTTGAATGAAGTGGTAAATGGTATTTTCACCCAGGCTCATGTCCCAACTGAAAAGATAACTTTAGCAATGATACCTGTCGGAACAGGAAACGACTGGTGCCGCATGTACAACATCCCCGGTGACTACAAACAGGCCATTAAACTTATAACAAAAGGAAAAATATTTATCCAGGATACCGGGGCAATTAAGTATATATCATCCGAAGGAGAAGAAAAATCAAGGTACTTCATAAATATGGCCGGAATGGGATTTGATGCCCTGGTGACCCAAAAAACCAACAAACAAAAAGACCTGGGTAAAAGCAATCCTATGTCCTATGTCGTCAATATCCTTTCCAGTTTATTTGTTTACTCAAGTACTAAGGTCAATATCCTTTTGGACAAGGAAAATGTAAATTCAGATATTTTCAGCATGAGTGTTGGTATCTGTCAATACAACGGTGGCGGAATGAAACAGGCTCCGGAAGCCTTGCCCGATGACGGCCTTTTCGATCTTACGCTTATAAAACCAATTGGTAAATTTAAAATAATACGTAATATCATAAAGCTATTCGACGGAAGCTTTACCCGTTTGCCGGAAGTTAGTACGTACCGGTCGTCAAAAATCATTATTCATTCGGAACCGCCCATGTATATGGAAGCCGACGGCGAATCACTCGGGCATACACCCTTTGTGTTTAATATCCAAAAACAAAGCCTTAATGTTATAAGCGGGCTTAAGTAGTACTAGAAAAAAGTTGATCCGTTTTTGATAATACAGGATTGATCCTGGTATTATTAAAGTCCCAAATCCAAAATTTCAAGTCCCAAGACCCGGGAAATAGCTTTCAATGCATTTGGAATTTGAACCTTGCAATTTGAACTTTGGAATTTGATTCCTGGAATTTAATATCAAAATACCACTAATTTTCTTTTTTGGAAACCAGGCTAGTCCAGGTTTGATTCATCCTCTTCTTTCCAGTCGCCCGATTGTTTTATAAGCTCTATGAGCAAAGGAATAGCTTCAATTTGCGGTATGTTTTTCCAGGCAATTTCTTTCCTTTTATACAGCGTAACATTTCCAGGCCCTGCGCCCACATAGCCATAATCGGCATCGGCCATTTCGCCGGGACCGTTAACAATGCATCCCATCACGGCTATTTTCAGTCCTTTCAGATGCCTGGTAGCAGCCTTAACCTCCTGGAGTGTTTTTTCAATATCAAAAAGCGTCCTCCCGCACGATGGACATGAAATAAATTCCGTTCGAGTTATACGTGCCCTCGTCGCCTGCAGAATGGCAAAAGCAGTATTATTAACAGTTTCAGGAGCAATATTCGGAGCAATCGGCCAAATGGCATCACCTATTCCATCAATCAACAAACTTCCGAAATCAATAGCGCTGTCGACCTGGAA
Organism: Bacteroidales bacterium; assembly: GCA_038250985.1. Lineage (GTDB taxonomy): Bacteria > Bacteroidota > Bacteroidia > Bacteroidales > UBA4417 > UBA4417. Next base: position 8,271 of record JBBSBT010000061.1, on the reverse strand, counting down.
ACGAAGCAAAGCATCTGTTTGATACGAATTTTTAAGAATAACAGGGCGTGTGCTTCCGGGTTTTATATTTTCCAATTGCCTGCGTAAAGCCTCGGCATTGCCTTCAATTATTTCGAGCTGTTGTAAGTTGTGATCAGGCAACGATTCAGTGAATGCAGAATGCTCATCAGTCAGCCATTTTATTCCGTTCTTTTCAGCCACAACACCAACCGGGGAATTGCCGCCAATTCCCGAAACAGCAATCGTTTTTCGATCTGCGAAATGCTTTATTCCAGGATCAGGCTGACGATTATTCTCCTGGTTCTTTAGCTTCCGCGAAGCGTTATAACGTTCAGTTATCGCAATAGCTACAGGGATTTCAATTTCGGGAGCTCCGGTTAGCGAAACGCGTATCGTGTCGCCTATGCCTTCTTCGAGTAAAGTGCCAATGCCGGCAGCTGATTTAATGATGCCGTCTTCACCGTCGCCGGCCTCGGTAACACCGAGATGTATCGGGAAATCCATGTCTTCGGCTTTCATTTTCTGAGCAAGCAGCCTGGTGGATTGCACCATTATCCTGACATTGCTCGACTTCATTGAAAATACAACATTATGAAATCCTTCGTGCAGGCAAATTCTGCCAAATTCGAGTGCGCTTTCAACCATGCCTTCGGGCGTATCGCCATATCGACCCATAATGCGCCCGCTAAGCGATCCGTGGTTGGTTCCAATGCGAATGGCCGTTCCATTTTGCCTGCAGATACTGAGCAACGGGTGCAGCCTTTCGGCTATCCGCTCCAGTTCTTCGTTATACTCTTTTTCGGAAAGGTTATTATGCGATTCGCGCTTATCCGTATAATTACCCGGATTTATCCGCACTTTTTCAACTATACCCGCCGCTATTTCGGCCGCACGCGGGTTGAAGTGAATATCTGCAATAAGCGGTACCTGGATGCCTTTAGCCCTTAATCCTTTCCTGATCAGCGCCAGGTTATTGGCTTCGGTAATGCCCTGGGCAGTAATACGAACCATTTCGCAACCTGCATTTACAAGGCGTATGCTTTGCGCGATAGTTGACTGTATATCATTGGTGTTGGTATTGGTCATGGACTGCACCCTGATAGGGTAATGACCGCCAAGCGGCAGATCGCCTATATGAACAATACCTGATGCGTATTTTGAAGCCATTTTCTACTGCATTGATACTTTCAGCACTTGCTGGTACGGTGAACTTACTTGATTATTTCTTTCAGATCAGGATCGTTCTCAACCAGTTTTTTCAATGCTTCCTTACACAAATATTTTTTGGTTTTGGCGTAAAACTCCGATTTGTAACCCATATTTTCAGCAATGTCTTTAGCTGACATTTTAGTAAGGAACAATTTCAGCAGTTTTTGGCAGTCTTCGCTCAGGTTATCAAACTGCCTGATAAACGACTGGTATTTTTCTTCATATTCCAGGTGTACTTCAACTCCCACTTCTTCCGTATCCAGATATCGGGTTAGTTCATCCTGGTTTTTATGGGTCATCCGTTTGCGTTTAAGCCTCTGGAGCCAGATATTCTTGCTTATCGAATACAGGTAAGTGATGAACGACGAACTTAGTTCAAAATTGTCATCTTTTATTTTGGTTAAAATTACCAGTAAAGCTTCCTGGAATACGTCTTCGGCATCTTCTTCGAGGCCCGCATTGTTTTTGATCAGATATTTTATAGTGGGGAAAAATTCCTTATACACATAGCGAATGATAAAATCACTATTAAGCCGGAGGCCTTCAACGATGGCAAAATCAGAATAGTGAATCATTTCCTTGGCAAAGGTTTTTAGCAATCAAAAATTAAGCACCGAAATATAACTCTTTTATCAACTTTAACGTAATGATTTTCAGAGTATAAATGCAGGACTCAGTGATTTTCGGGTTGTGAAGGTACTAAATATTTAAAAATCCGCTCACTATGTTTTGGTATTTTTTATCAAATCATTGTTAATGTATTTATGATCAGTATTTTAACATCATCGCATTTTTTTGAAGAAATACGAATGTTTTACCACATTCAGGTTTTCAGATGAATGAAGCTGGTTTTTACTTTCATCTTGATATTTATTATCCTTTCGCCGTTTTTAGATTTGCTCTGCTATTTGCTAAGGGGAATACGGGAGTTTATAAATTTACTTTCCCTCCTGACACGATTTACTTACGATTAATGATAAAGATTATCATGCGTTTAAGTTTATTCAGATATACTAAAAACGATTTCGTGTAGTTATAAGTAAGCATAGATATACGATCAAGACTTATGATGTTTCCCGCCCGTATCTTTTTGATATTTTCCATACTGATAGCTTCACTGTATCCTGCTTCAGCTCAAAATGTTAACTATAACCAGTGGCTCGATCATTTGCCATATAATAATTGTAAAGCCGTTGCCGAAGTGGGTAACCTCATTTATGCAGCTACGCCTTACAGCTTATTTTATTTTGATAAAAACGATAATAGTCTTAACCGGCTGAATAAGGTCACACCCGGCGGTCTTACCGATATAGGTATAAGCAGCATTGCATACTGCAGTAAGCTAAATACGCTGGTGGTTGCCTACTCAAATACAAATATCGACCTGGTTAAAGGTTCGGATATTGTGAATATCCCGGATATCAAGAGGAAGCAAATATTGGGGAATAAGACTATTAACAGTATTCTGATCATCGATAAACTGGCATACCTGGCCTGTGGTTTTGGAATTGTGGTGCTCGATATTGAGAAACAGGAAATTAAAGATACATACTATATCGGACCTTCCGGTTCACAGATAGATGTAAAAGCACTTACTTTTCATCAGCCGGAAAATAAGTTTTATGCCGCCACCGAGAAAGGTATTTATGCTGCCGATGCCAATAGCAACCTTGCTTTTTATGTAAACTGGATCATCGACAATACTATAACCGGGCCTACGGATAATTTCAACCTGGTTACTTCATTTGCCGGCAAGATTTACGCCAACAAAACGGTGACCGGCGTTTGGGATTCTGATTCTATGTTTGTTAAAAATGGCAGCAGCTGGTCACGATTTATGCCATCCGATCCATCGAACCATACTTCCATGCGTGTTAGTGGTGAAAAACTGGTAATCTGTAATAAATACCAGGTTCGTACCTATAAATCTGACGGATCGCCCGATGCAACTTATTCACAATATAACTCGCTTATCCCCGTCCTGGTGAGTCCTGAAGATGCTATTTTCGATAAGGACGGCATGTTGTGGGTTGCAGATATTGATCATGGAATGTGGAGTATTGGCAAAGATTTGTCAGCAAATAACTACACATTTAATGGACCGGCTTCGAAGGATGTGGTAGCCATGGATATCAGCGGCAGGCAATTATGGGCTGTTCCAGGAGGTAGGAATGGTTCGTTTGGAAATCTTTTCAGAGCAGCTCAATGCTATACCCTGGCAAATAACTCATGGAGCAGTTTCACTTCGGGCAATACACCGGTGCTTGCTGATCAACGTGATATTTTATGTGTGGCCGCAGATCCCCTGGACGGAAATCATGCATTTACCGGTAGCTGGGGGAATGGTGTGCTTGAATTTTACCATGGCGAACTGAAAGAAATTTATACCCCGCAAAACAGTTCATTGCAGTATGTGGTAGGTTTTGGCCCGGGATACCTGAGGATCGGGGGGGTAGCTTTCGACCAGGATAATAACCTCTGGGTTACCAATGCAGGCACTGCTGAAATTTTGTCGATGCGTAAACCTACAGGGGAATGGAAATCATTTAACCTGAGTTCACTAGGCAACACTCCTTATGTTGGAGGCATAGTGATTGATAAAGAAAATCAGAAATGGATACAATGCCGTGACCTTGCATTATTTGTTTATAACGATAACAATACACCCGATAATACCGGGGATGATCAAATGCGAAAACTAACCAGCTCAGTTGGCAACGGTGCATTGCAGGGATCCATTGTTTCGTGTATGGCTGTGGATCGCAACGGCGAATTATGGCTGGGTTCCGACCAGGGTGTGTTTCGTATTATTTCGCCGGGTAATGTATTTAACGGCGGTAATTATGATGCGGAGCCGGTGCAGATTGTTGTAGATGGATTAATTCATCCGTTGCTTTCAACCGAACTTATTACCGCCATGGCAGTAAACGGGAACAACGAAAAATGGATAGGAACCGATAAGTCCGGTGTCTTTCTGATGTCGGCTGACGGAGGTAAGGAACTTATGCATTTTACCGAAACAAACAGCTCGTTATTGTCGAACTCAATAGAGTCGATAAAAATAGCAAGTAACGGTGAAGTATATTTTGGAACGTCGATGGGAATTGTATCCTATAAGGATTATAAAGTTGAAGCACAGCCTACTCTCGATTCGTTGTTTATTTATCCGAACCCGGTACGGCCCGAATACCGCGGACCTGTTTTTATCAGCAACCTGGTTGATGAGTCGAATGTTAAGATCACCGATGTTTCGGGGGCACTGGTATGGGAAACCCAGGCGCAGGGCGGACAGGTCATCTGGGATGGAAATAACCTCGAGCACCGCAGGGTGAATACCGGCGTTTACCTTGTCTTTGTTACCAATCCTGATGGAAGTCAGAAAAAAACAGCAAAAATACTTTTTGTACGATAATACTCTTCTTTTCCCCATCTCCTTTCTTCGGTCTTCGGTCTCCGGTCTTCCGACTCCCGTCTTCTTACTCCTACTTCCATACTCCCGTCTACGATCCTTAACCTCAAACACTATCCCCTCTTACTATGATTCTTTCCACCAAAGGCATAGTGCTCCATTGCATGGATTATTCCGAAACCAGCATTATTGCCAGGATTTACACCGAGCAACTGGGGTTGCAGACATATATAGCCAAAGGAGTGCGCAAAAAAGGAGCCCGGATAAAGCGGAATCTTTTTGCACCCATGTCCATAATACAATTGGTCGCCAATCATAAAGAAGGGGATGGCATGCGGGTGATACGTGATGCATCCTGCGAATTTCAGCTTAATGGAATTGCAACGGATATGACTAAAATGGCTGTAAGCATCTATATAAGCGAATTACTTACCCGTTCTGTTCCGTCGCAGATGGCCGATCCCAATTTATTTGAATATATTGAAGACGCGATTCTGAACCTAGATCGGGCAACCGCTTCCGTTTCAGGCTTTCCCCTTGCTTTTACTATAGGGCTGACACAGTTCCTGGGTTTCGATCCGCATAATAATTTCAATGCCGGAAACCTGTATTTTGATATGGAAGAAGGGGATTTCAGCCCTCACCCGCCCGGACACCCGTATTATTTATCGCCGCCACTCAGCGGCAATCTTTCCGAAGTTCTAACCGCACTCAATGCAGGTGTTGAAAGCCTTAAAACGGATTATGCAACGCGAAGTGAACTATTGACGAAAATGCTCGAATATTTCAGAATTCATCTTCCCGCTTTCGGCGAAATTAAATCGGTGCAGGTGCTAAGCGATGTGCTTAAGGATTAACAGGATTAATCTTATAAAGCACGAAATCCTTGTTTTCAAATTTTTTGGTAAGCCGGCTCTGCATGACTCGTGTGTATCGCTGTGTTACTTCATTGGTCAGCTTGTCCGAAATCAGAAGATATGACGCCCTGGCATCCATAACCTGCTTGTGCACCAGGGTTGGATCGGAGGCGCGCGGGTCAGCCATGCTGCGGCAACCCCCATATAACGCAAGTGCGCGTGGTTTGGCAAAGACAACTACTGCTTCGGCAGGCACATTTTTTTTAATGTAATTAAATGTTTCGATGGCTGATTTCTGTTGAGGTCCCTCAAGTGTGCCTCCGCTTGAACGGGCAATATTTAAAAGAGCCGGCATATATAAAAGCACTATTAATATTCCAATCGCCAGAGCCTTTTTCCGGGATGAAATCTGAGTTAAAAGCTGAACACTCTTAAATCCTGTAGTTGCATAAAATAAGGATATAAATCCTAATGGCACAATTAGCCTGAATGAAGAATTATTATAATGATAACCTAATAACATGAACGTATAAAATAAGAAGAACCATTCAGTTACTTCAGGCTTCTTTATCATGCGTTTTATAAACCCAATCAAAGTCATGGTTATCATTATCGACCCCAATAAAAGGGAAATCCCTGAAAATGCTCCCGACTGAGGAACATACATGTATCTGAATTCTTCGATATAACGTGAGAGGTTTTCAGGAATGGTATTGATTAAATTACCAGGCTGATAAAAAATAAGGTAATCGTGGAGGCTTCCTCCGGAGGGTATTCGGAAGATGTAAATGTTAATTACATAGTAAATCAGAACTGGTACCAGGATGATCATTCCTCCATGGATAGCAAAATCTTTTAACAGGGTTTCCCGCCTGACCAGGAAGAATAATTGCTCCATCATAACTGCTCCGATAAAAACAATCCCTGCTGGTCTTACCGCAAGCATAAGTCCGGTTGATAAAGCAAGAATAAAATATTGTTTTAGGTTTCCCGGTTTTGATTTCTGATACAAGATAAAATTCAATACAAGCAATGCCGTGAAAGGAATGTCCGACATTACTTCGCTTTTAAAGATGACCAGGGATGGGTTGTACATAAAGATCATCGCTAAAACCAATGCCGTGATCCATGAGAAATACTGTCTGTAAAAAACGATCATTAATAACCCAAGTACTATGTATAGCAGTGATATTAATATTATAAAAGCCCCGATGCTATTGCCGGCAAGCTTATAAACCGGGGCAAGCAGTAGTGGAAAACCCATTGGGTATGCCTGCGGACCAATAGAGGGATTCATCTCATTATAAACATAACCGGTTTCCGATTGGGGTATGCCTTGAACGATATTGCCTGCCTGGTGGATATATTGTGCAAAATCATCACCCCAGTCGTGGCTGTTATGGGTGCCGATAAAAAGAAGCGGAAGAAATAAAATAGCTGCTGCAACGAGAACAGACCGTGGTTTTGAGAAGATGTTTTTCAGGCGATGTATGGTGTTTTCGTCCATTCTTTTTTTTTATTAGCCGGTTTCAAAGATAAGGCGTATTTCGGAAGATAAAGCTATCCGTAACGTAAACTAAAGTTGATTTATAGGATTGGAAATTACTGTCTTCGTAAAAATTCACTGGGTATAGCACATCTTATCTTCTGATGTGTGCCGAAACAAGGGCGTGGCCTCTTTTGTTGATTTGTAAAATAGCATTTGTCTTGTTCAGTTATGCATCAAACGCGACAATTTCTGAAAGCTTGCAAGAAGCGGAAACACATCAATACAAGCAAAGTCCGGCATGATGGGAAGCCGTTCAAACTTTCTTTACCGCAATTCCTGTCTTAATTCTTATGTTACTTTCATGATAACCTGATCGTATTGTGATTCAGCTCTGCAACTAATTATATTGATAAACAATGCTTGCGACAAGTAATTTTGTTAAGTTTGTGGCAAATTGGATTGGCGCCGGAGTTGCTGGTGCTTACGAACATGGCGTATGGTAAAAAAGATGATAGAGCATACTTTCAAATATCCGGAGCCGCGCCGAAATAGGATCAGATAAAAAACAGAAAAGAATGATGAACCTGATTAAAAACTTTCTTAAAGATCACTTTCTTATTTTTAAAATCAGAGATAGATTTATTCCATCTGTTCAAATTGGGCAGAGACAATTATTTCACCATTACCAGGAGCTTTCGAAAAAGAATGAACTCCCGTCAATTTCTGAAACAGGATATAAAGTGTTTTCTCAATTCGAAGAAGATGGCAAGCTATTGTTTGTTTTTTCTGTTATTGGAATGCAGAATAAAGCATTCGTTGAAATAGGTTCTGATGATGGGATAAATAGTAACTCTGCAAACCTGTATTTTAATTTTGGATGGCATGGATTGTTTATTGATGGCAATCAGAGAAGTGTAAATCGCGGTAAGAAATTTTTTAATAAATACCCGCATCCCTGGTTCTATAAACCTAAGTTTATTTGTGCAAAAGTAACCCGTGAAAACATCAATACATTAATTGAAGAATCCGGATTGAGAGGAGAAATAGGATTGCTTTCCATTGATATTGATGGCAATGACTACTGGATTTGGGATGCGATAAAAGTAATTGATCCTAAAGTAGTTATCATCGAAACTCATAACGAATTTGGTTTAAATAACATTGTTGTGCCTTATGATTCTGAGTATTCATATCCCGGAAAACATCCGGTTTATCACGGGGCATCACCTGTAGCAATGAATAAACTGGCGAATAAAAAGGGTTATCGGTTAGTAGGCGCAAATGAATTAGGATTCAACTTTATTTTT
>JBBSBT010000060.1:0-10692 GCA_038250985.1 Bacteroidales bacterium | reverse complement strand
AATAATCTTTAAAAACACCTGCTAAGCAAGTATTACTACCAATGAAAATAAACAAAGAATTAATTAATAACAGATGAAGAAAAGATTACTCGTCCTGACTCTAGGTGTTTTTTTATTTTTCGCCGGTTTTGCACAGATTCCGGCAGGTTATTACGACCAGGCTACAGAAAAATCAGGTGAAATATTACGGGCGGCATTACGCGATATTACAACTACAGGCCACGTGAAAATCCCATATACCAGCACTTCCTTTGATATTTGGGATGCCTATGCAATTACAGATGTACGACCCGCTCCCGATAATTTGATTATTTGGGATATGTATTCCGATATTCCAGGCGGATCTCCTGCTTATACTTTCACAATTTATACAAATCAGTGTGGAACTGCTTCAGCGGAAGGAGGGTGCTATGCCAGAGAACACTGCATGCCAAACTCATGGTGGGGTGGAATTGATGATGCTGCAAACCCGCAATATTCCGATTTGCATCATTTATTTCCGGCAGATCAGTATGTTAACAATGAAAAGAGTGCCAACATTATAGGTGAGACTAGTTCACCGATATGGACCTCGACAAACGGAAGCAAACTGGGCCCATGTTCATACCCGGGTTATACAGGAATTGTTTTTGAACCCATAAATGAATACAAGGGAGACTTCGCCCGCGCTTATTTTTACCTGGCTGCGCGGTATATGGATCGTTTAAGTACATGGGTAAACACATACCCTAATACAAACAGTAAGTATGTTATTAATACTACCGGCGGAAATTACAAACAATGGTTTATTGATATGTTACTTTCGTGGAACTCCGGAGATCCGGTAAGTCAGAAAGAAATAGACCGTAACAACAATATATATTATAACACACCACAACATAACAGAAACCCATTTATAGATCACCCGGAATACATTTGCCAGATGTGGAGTTGCTCATCTTCACCGGTAATTTCAAATATTGTTCATACGCCGTTTTCCCCTCTTTCAACTAATGCCGTATCGGTATCAGCTAACGCAACTGATAATGTTTCGCTTACAGGTGTAACATTACAATGGTGTACGGATGGGACTGGTTTTGGGAATTCAATTTTGATGAATATTATCAGTGCGCCAAAATATATGACTGTTTCACCCATACCTGCCCAACCTGCCGGCACTGTTGTAACCTATAGAATACTTGCCACCGACAACGAAGGAAACACCACAACTTCATTTACAAACAGCTACAGGGTCAATAAAGATGAGCCATCCGCTTATCCCCCACTATTTAGTTGTGGAACATCAACCGCCACTTCAATTTCTTTAATATGGACTGATGCTACGGATGCCATAATTCCTGATGGATATGTAATTAAAGCAAGTTCAGTGGGCCTTGCTGCTATTCCGGATCCTGTTGATGGTATAGTGGAAGTAACCAGCCCTTACGTTAAAAATGTGGCGCAGGGAATACAAACGGTTAATTTTAATGGTTTACCATCATCAACCACATACTTTTTCAGGATTTTCCCCTATACAAATCCTACATCCGGCATCAATTTCAAAACTTCTGCAACTGCTCCGGATATTAGCTGTGCCACAACCATTGGAGGAACCGGAAGTTGTGCTTCTGATTTATTAATTTCTGAATATATTGAAGGTTCTTCGAACAATAAATATATCGAAATATCAAATAATACTGGAGCTGCAGTAAATCTTTCGAATTACAAACTGCAAACATATACAAACGGCTCTGCAACACCTTCCTACAACAATACATTATCAGGGACGTTGAATGATCATTCCACTATGGTATATAAAAATACTTCAGCAACTGTTTATGCCGGAGCAGCCACAGCAAATACTGCTATAAATTTTAATGGAGATGATGCTGTGGCGCTTTTTAAAATTTCAACTAATACGTTTGTTGATATTTTTGGCAGAATTGGTGAAAGACCCTCTACTGCCTGGACCAGCGGATCATTCACAACTGTGGATAAAACCCTGGTAAGAAACTCTTCGGTAACTTCGGGAATTACTGTAAATCCGGTTTCGGGTTTCCCTACCCTGGCAACTGAATGGACTCAGTATCCGATTGATGTTGTGTCGTATTTAGGATCTCACACCATGGCATGCGCCACATGTGCTTCACCAACAGTACAGGCTGGTAATATCACATTTTCTTCAGTAAGTCAAACTGCAATGACAATAAACTGGACAAACGGAGATGGTGCTAACCGCATAGTGGTAATGAGCCAGGGGAATCCGGTGGCTGATACTCCCCTGTATGGAACAACTTATATAGCTAATCCTGTATTTGGAACAGGGAATGAGATGGGTCCTGATGAGTTTGTGGTATATAATAATTCAGGCTCTTCCGTAACGGTTAGTAACCTGATTGCTGATCAAACATATTATATATCAGTCTTCGAATACAATTGTTTACCGGCTTCAGAAATTTATTTATCACCACCGGCTTCTTCAAGCCAGGTTGCATCTGACATGCTTCCGGCTAATTCCGGGACGATTTCAGGTCCGGCAATAGTTTGCCAGGGACAAAATTCTGTTAGTTATTCAGTCCCTGCTATTAATTATGCAACTTCATACATCTGGACACTGCCGGCGGGAGCAACAGGTACAAGCACAACCAACGAAATCACTGTTAACTTTGATGAATCAGCTGTTTCAGGGAATATCACAGTAAAAGGGACTAACGCCTTTGGTAACGGAACAGCTTCTGTAAAGGGAGTTAGTGTTAATACAACTGTTGCAGCACCGGTTATAGTGTCAATTATACAGCCAATCTGTATAGCAGCAACCGGTAGTATTGAATTGAGTAATTTACCGTCAGGTAACTGGATTATTAATCCCGGTGCAATTCATGGTTCCACTCCAAATGCAACTATTTCTGATTTAGCAACGGGATACTACTATAGTTATACGGTTACTAATACTTCAGGATGCACATCTCCGCAATCAGAATCAGTATTTATCAATGGACAAACCATATCACCTCCAACTCCGGTCATAACCCGTGATGGTAATGTTTTACATTCAGATGCTATAGTTGGCAATCAATGGTATAAGCAAACCGGTTTAATAAGTGATGCAACAAATCAGCAGTACACTGCAACATCTGATGGTGATTATTATGTAATTGTAACATCTGAAGGATGTAACTCAGATATCTCAAACATCATAGATGTTGTGACCACAGGATTAGAATCGGAAATTACCAGTAATACAATCAAGGTTTCTCCCAATCCTTTTATTAATGAGTTCACAATTGAAATCAAGGGTGCTATAAGAAAAGCAAATTTCCAGCTTATCAATTCTTTAGGAGACGTTGTTTTAAAAGGAACTGTGTTGGATAAAACTGTGATCCAAACATCGGGATTATCTGCGGGTATATATTTATTGAAACTGGAAAACGGGAATACGTTTGTGTTTAAGAAGATAATAAAGGTGAAATAGTCTTTGTCACAGAAGCGTTTTTCCTGTTGAAACAGATACCGTTCTTAAAAAGTATTTCCAATTGTTAATGATTACCTGATAAATAGCACAACATCGTTAACACTTTAAACTATAGCACAACATCGTTGACACTTTTTTAAAAAATCTCCTGTACCTGAAAAAGTACCGGAGTTTTTTTTTGTGTATAAATTTCCTTTTTTTTCTAATAAATATTTCGAAATTTACTGTTTTAAAAATATTCCTGTTTCGTAAACCGGATATTTCGTAACATAAACATAAACAGGTAAATATATAAATAATGGGAAAGACATTCGCTGAAAAAATCCTGGGCGCCGAAGCCGGGACAATCGTATTCCGTCGGCCCGATATCATTATGACCCATGATAATACCGCAAGCATCGCTAACACTTTCAAAAAAATGGGTGGCGAAAAGGTTAAGGATCCCGATCAGCTGCTGATTGTGCTTGATCATAATGCTCCTCCTACAAGTGCTGATCTGGCTAATGACTACCAGAAGATCCGCGATATTGTAAAAGAGCAGGGAATCAAGAAATTTCATGATGTAGGCAAAGGGATCTGTCACCAGATCATGGCTGATTATGCCCGACCTAATATGATTATTGTTGGCAGCGATAGCCATACCTGTACGGCAGGTGCTTTTAATGCCTTTGCAGCCGGTATCGACCGTACCGAAACAGCCGGATTGTGGCGGCAGGGTGAAACCTGGTTCAGGGTACCCGAATCCATTAAAATAACATTGACCGGAAAACTGCCCTATGGTGTGTATGGAAAGGATTTATCGATATGGATCATTGGCATGATCGGATCTAGCGGTGCGGATTATATGTCGGTTGAATACCATGGTGAAGGGGTGAAATCTCTTTCCGTCTCCGACAGGATGACGATAGCCAATCTCGCCTCGGAAATGGGCGCCAAAAATGCAGTTTTCCCGGCCGACAATGTTTTGAGACAACATCTTGGGGAAAACATTAAAGGTACCTGGGCTGATCCGGATGCCCGTTATGCAAAAGAAATTAACATCAACCTGGATAAATTGTTCCCGGTTGTTTCGGCTCCTCATAATGTTGATAACGTAAAGGCCCTGGCCGAAGTTAAAGGAACGAAAATACAGCAGGCGCTGATCGGAACCTGCACCAATGGTCGTATTGAAGACTTGTATGAGGCGGCAGCAATTCTGAAAGGGAATAAAGTTCCAGATGGCTTCCAGTTGCTTATTATACCTGCCTCACAGCAAATCTATCTCCAGGCCATGGACGAAGGTCTGATACGTATCTTTATGGAAGCCGGTGCCAGTGTGCTGGCTACTTCCTGTGGCCCTTGCCTGGGGACAGGGCAAGGAATTCCTGCCGATAATATGACTATTATTTCCACTGCAAACCGCAATTTTAAAGGCCGGATGGGAAATAAGACTTCGTTTATTTATTTGGCTTCGCCTGCTGTGGTTGCCTATTCAGCACTCAAAGGCGAAATTGCCGACCCACGCGGATCGGAGGCAGACGAAAAATATCCGTATACCATCGAACAAAGTAAAACCGTGGATATCAGCCCCGGTGACGACCGTTTTGAAAACGGGACCTGGAATTATGCCGATGTCGACAACCTGAATACGGATCAGATGTTTGCCGGGAGCCTGACATACAGCGTGAAGAGTTCGGAAGCAGAAAAAATTATGCCGCACTTGTTCAAGGGGTTCGACGATACTTTTGCCGAACGGGTTAAGGAAGGCGATATACTTGTTGCAGGGGCAAATTTCGGCTGTGGCAGTTCGCGCGAGCACCCTTCGGTAGGTCTTGCTTTTGCAGGTGTTAAAGCGGTAATTTGCAAGAGTGTGAACCGCATATTTTATCGTTCTTCAGTCAACCAGGGACTACCTATTATCCTTCTGCCCGAAGCAGTTGATGCTTTCAACCAGGGAGACAAGGTAGATATCGATTTCGAAGCGGGAAAAGTAACAATAGCCGGAAAAGTGTTTGATTTTTCACCGCTTCCGGAGAAGTTGGTTGGCATTTTTAAGGCTAAAGGGCTTGTGAATTATGTAAAAATAAATTCATAAAAACAAGTTATTCAGCTTTTTTAAAGTAATCAGTTTTTATTTTTACAGCTTACTTTTTTTGTAATGCTTATTATCGTTTTTTTTATTAATTTCACAACTTTGTAATTCTTACCAATGAAAGTTCTGAAATTTGGGTATGTACTGCAAATGGCAGTTGTGGTCGCTATTATTCTATTAGCTGGTGGCTACGAATTACCCAAATATGCCGCTCGTTTAACTATACTGGCCATTCTGGCTTTAATCGATATGCGATATTGGTATTCGGTGCGGAAGCATTTTACCCGCCGTTACAAAAAAATGCTGACCATCGTGTATTGGTTGCCATTGTACATGTTACTATTGTTTTTTATTGCGGGGGTGATTGAGCCTTTTGCACAATGGAACTCATTTATACGGATTTATTACCCGGGAACACTATTGATCCTGCTTATTGGAAAAGGGCTTTTTCTTTTTCTGCTCATTGCAAGTGATATTTTTATCATTCCTTTAAATGCAATCCGACGCGTAAACCAGGAAAATATAGATCAGAAAGGCCGATGGTACAGGCCCCGCAGTTTTCTGCTCACAGCAGCTGGAATTGCATCATTTGTCATGCTCATTTATTTTTTGGGTATGATTTTCTGGGTTCGGGATTATAAGCTTTATACGGTCGAATTAAAAGTAAAAAATTTACCTGAAGCTTTCGACGGGTATAAGATTATTCAGTTGAGCGATTTCCATCTTGGTACTTTTATCAATGAAAAGCCGTTGAATACAATTGTGCAGATGGTGGATGCCCAGAATCCGGATGTTATATTGTTTACAGGTGATATGGTGAGCTTTACAACTGATGAGGTCTATCCTTTCGAAGAAAAGATAAAGGAATTGAAGGCAAAGGATGGTATTTATGCAATTTTAGGTAATCACGATTATGGTGAATATACCCGTTGGGATTCGCAGGAAGATAAAGATCTGAATAATGAAGAATTATTTGATTTTTATGACCAGATGGGCTGGCATCTTCTTCGGAATCAGCACGCTGTCATTACCAGGGATACATCTTCGATTGCGATAGTCGGAGTTGAAAACTGGAGCAGCTCAAAACGTTTCGGTAAAAGAGGAGATATGCGCAAAGCCCTTAAAGGGACTGATACAATACCATTTAAAATTCTCATGTCGCATGACCCGTCGCATTGGGATGGCGAAGTTAATACCCTGTATCCACAGGTCGCCCTTACTTTATCGGGGCACACGCATGCTTTTCAGCTGGCCGTGGAAAGAGGTTCGGTCAAATGGAGTCCTGCGTCCATGATTTTCAAAGAATGGGGAGGCTTATATGAAAAAGTACATCCAAACGGTGTGATACAATATCTGTATGTGAACAGGGGCGCCGGAACCTTGGGTTATCCCGGGCGTATTTTCACCCGGCCCGAAATTACGCTGATAATATTGCGAAGGGCATCTTAATCTAACATTCCCGGATAAAGCGCTGATTTCCTGATTAAATACAAGGATTATCGGTCCATTACTTATTTTTGAAGGAGCTTCCCGCAAATCGGGACCGGCTCCCGTAAATAAGATAAAAGTTATAAGGTCGCTTAGTGTGTTATCGATTTATTATTTTGGGTGCATCGATATTGAATCCGTTTATATATCCAGCACAAACCAGCTGTTCACCAGATCATCTTTGTGATGCGATTCTTTGATATGGGTAAACTCATTGGTATGTTTATTATATAAATAATCTTCCTTCCATTCGAGGTGATTCACTGAGATTTTTTTGATGGCATCAATAATAAAATGGAGTTCTTCATCCGTCATAGTAGGGTGGAGGGATAACCTGACCCAGCCTGGCTTCTGCGAAAGGTCGCCGTGGGTAATCAGTTCGGTGATTTCGCGGGATTTTTCGTGGCTTACATCCAGCAGAAAATGTCCGTAAGTACCTGCACAGGCACATCCTCCGCGGGTCTGTACTCCAAAACGGTCGCTAAGAAGTTTGACGACCATATTAAAGTGCAGTCCTTTGATGTAAAAAGAGATGACTCCCAGTCGCTTTTTTTGTGTGTCAGCCAGGATATGAACACCCGGGATGCAGCATAGTTCTTTAAAGGCAATTGCAACAAGCTCTTCTTCCCTTTGCCTGATCAGGGTTGTGGACATTTTATTTTTAAGGTTAATGCACAAAGCTGTTTTCATAGCCTGAAGGAAACCGGGTGTGCCGCCATCCTCACGTATTTCGATATTATCAATAAATTTATATTCGCCCCATGGATTTGTCCAGTCGACAGTGCCGCCGCCCGGAGCATCAGGAACCCTGCAGTGATAAAGCGAAGAATCAAAAACCAGTACACCGGAAGTTCCTGGCCCACCAAGAAATTTATGAGGAGAAAAGAAAACTGCATCCAGTTTTTCCATAGGATCGGCGGGATGCATATTGATATCCACATAGGGGGCCGATGCAGCATAATCAGCAAAACAGTAGCCGCCTGCTTCATGCATAATACGGGCTAATTCGTATATCGGTGTTTCAATTCCGGTAACGTTCGAACAAGCGGTGAATGAACCTATTTTCAATGGTCTGTCTTCAAACTTCTTAAGTAGCTCTCGCAGGTTTTCGGGATCAACCAGCAGATCTTTTCCCGGGGGAATAACTTCAACATCTGCAATAGTATGATACCACGAAGTATGATTTGAATGGTGTTCCATATGGGTAATAAAAACCACTGGTTTTTTACCTGTATAAACAAATTCGCCGGCGATATTTTTCTCGGGTACCTTGAGGTTGAGCATACGTTGGAATTTTACCAGCACATTTGTCATTCCAAACCCTGAAGTAATAAGTACATCGCCCGGACCGGCATTTACATGTTCTTTAATAATATGCTGTGCTCTGTGATATGCTTTGGTCATCAGTTGGCCACTCTCACATGTTTCGGTATGAGTATTTGCCACCCAGGGACCAATCACTTTCGAAATCCGTTCTTCGATAGGCTTGTATAGCCGGCCACTGGCAACCCAATCGGCATATATCATTTTCTGTATTCCAAAATGTGTAGTGTATTCCAGGTCATTTCCTGTTATTTCCTTTCGGAATTTGCTGAAGTGCTCTGTAAGGTTTACCATCTGATAGTTTCAGTTTTATGCACGACAAATATCTGAAAATAATAATAAACTCTCACTATTGTTTTGGGGTCATTTTCAGGGATCTGAATATTGAATGAATGGACAACTTCACGGATGCACGGCTTCACGGATGTATGACTACACGAATGCACGACTACACGAAACTACGACTTTGCAAATACAAGTTTTTCAACCTTTACTTTGCCATATCATGTCTTACTCCCCGGCGGCAATCTGAACTCTTGTTATTTCTATTTCACCTGTTTCAACTGATATGCTAATCCAGTTATTATCCTCACGAAACCATTTATCCTGAGTGCTTATGCTGATAAGAAAATCTTTGAGAGAAGATTTGTCAATATTACGTAGCACAATACCTCCGTTTTTACTGTCATCTTTTCCATAACTCAGGTAAACTTTTGGAGCGGCATTGGTGGTTGAACGAGCTTTGAGAAGGATATAATTATTTTTGCGTAAGCTTGGATCAATGGCTGAAAAAGTGAATTTCTTTTCATTGCCTGTATTAATTATCAATGCTTGCGAATTCAGATCCAGGATTGCGTGGTCAGACATATACTTCCTGATTTTATTAATTTGCAGTTCAGGATAGGCATCAACCGGATTGATTTTAGCCGCAGTTTCATAGGCTTCAATGGCCTGATCGAAAACTTTTTTATTGTATAGATTGTCGGCAACTTCAAGTGCGTTGTTGTATTCGGATGAATGTGCCAGTTTTGTTTCCGCAACAATTTTATTGATTTCAGCAATGCGCTTAGCTGGATAGGTTTCAGCCGGTTTTATTGCTGAAGCTTTGCTGAAAGCTGAAATAGCACTGGTGTAATCTTTCATTCCGAATAACTTGTCACCTTCGGTTATGGCTAAAGTATAGTTGTCATCAACCGACCGCGAATCAGCAACTATTTTATTTATTTTCACAATTTGATCCTGTGGATATTTTTCATTCTTTTTTAATTCAACTGCTTCGGCGTAGGCGGTGAGGGCAACGCTATATTCCTTATTTGCATACAATTGGTCAGCTGATTTTAAAGCCTTGTTGTATTTCTCATCTTTGTCTCGTTGAGCCGCCATTTGTGCTTTTATTTCAACCAGTTGTTCCTTCGGATATATTTCGGATGGTTTGATTTTTTCTGCGTCCTGGTAAGAAGTTATGGCAAGGCTATAGTTCCCTGCAGCCAATGCTTTATCTCCCGTCCTTATTGCCTGGGCATAGTTGTCAGAAACTGATTTCTGTTTTGAAAGTAGGGTATTTATCTCTGCTGTTTTATCAGTTGGATAAGCTTCATTCGGTTTAATGGAAAGAGCTTGTTTATAGGCACTTAAAGCTTCAGTATACTTCGATTCGGATAAAAACTGATCGCCGCTGGCAATGGCAGCAGCATAGTTTTCATTTGATTTTTTCATCGATACATTTTCAGTCAGCATTTTCTCAATCTCTGCGATTTTGAGTTGCGGATATTTTTCGGCAGGCTTAATCGCCGAAGCGGATTTAAATCCCATCAAGGCGGCATTGTAATCAGCGGATTTCAAGGAACTTTCGGCACCTGCCAATGCGGCATCGTATATTTGCTGGTCTGTTTGTATAGGCAATACAACCGATTTATCTGTTACTGGCATTTCTTTTGGATGATCAGCTTTCACATTTGCTTCGGATTGAAGCTGTTTATCAGCGGAAGCAACAGTTATTGCCGGCTGAGCTGTTTTTGCTTTAGAAGCAGTTTGTTGATCTGTTGCTTCACTGATCTTTTTAGTTACAAATTTTGACTTGGGATGTATTTCGAGAGCAGCATTGTAAAATACAAGTGCATGGTCATAATCAGCTATAGCCAGTGCTTTGTCGCCATTGGCAACAGCAAGATTAAAATTGCCCATATCATCCGGATCAATGTAAACGGAACTTATCTGTCTCAATCTTTCTTTTGGTAATTGGGCTGAAGTGTCAACCAGCGAAGCTTTTTCATATTCAGTTTTTGCCTGCTGGTAGTCTTCCTGTTTATACAAACTTTCAGCTTTCAGCATCGAATTTTCAAATATCCTGGTTTTAGTT
>JBBSBT010000059.1:0-10707 GCA_038250985.1 Bacteroidales bacterium | reverse complement strand
TTTGCTGATATTCCGCAAGCCATTGATAATACGAATGAAATTGTCGGCAAAATTGAGCTAATATCTTTAAAACGGGATATTTTATTGCCCAATTTTCCTGTGCCGCCGCAATTTCAAACGCATACAACCTCCATTTTTGTCAACCGGAAAGATACTAACGGCAAGAAAGAAATAACTGCCGATGTCCGAAATCAATGGGAATTTCTGAAACATCTTACCTATATCGGGGCAAAAGTCAGGTATGGTGATATTACGCCCGAGTTACGTGAGCGTATTGATTTTGAGTTGCAAACAATTCACGACATGGGTTTCGCCGGATACTTCCTTATCGTGAGCGATTTTATAAAAGCCGGCCGCGATATGGGTGTTTATATCGGGGCAGGTCGTGGATCCGCTGCCGGAAGCGTAGTCGCATTCTGTACTGCTATCACCAATATCGACCCGATGAAGTACAACTTGCTGTTCGAGCGTTTCCTTAATCCCGAACGTATAAGCATGCCTGATATTGATACGGATTTCGATGACCAGGGCCGGCAAAAAGTTATCGATTATGTGGTTCAGAAATATGGACAGAACCAGGTTGCGCAGATCGTAACCTATGGCACCATGGCTGCAAAAAGCAGTATTAAGGATGTGGCACGCGTACTCGATCTCGACCTGAGCATAAGTAATTACCTGACCAAGCTGGTTCCTGATAAACCGGGCATCAAACTGAAAAGAGTCCTTAATGCACCGCTTACATCCAAAGACGGAGCAAAATCACTCGAAGAAAAAGAGGATCTTCGTTCAGAGGATATGGACAATGTGCGTAAGATCAGGGATATATATAATTTTACAGGAACTGATGCCTCGACACTCCTGCAAAAAAAAGTTCTTCAACTGGCATCAAAACTCGAAGGTTCCGTGCGTGGGACCGGGATTCATGCCGCCGGCATTATTATTGCACCAACCGATCTTACCGAACTTATTCCTGTTTGTGTTGCCAAAGATTCTCCTTTGTGGGTCACACAGTTCGAAGGGAATGTTATCGAATCGGCCGGAGTAATCAAAATGGATTTCCTGGGTTTGAAAAACCTTACTATACTTAAGGATGCTTTGCAGATGATTGAGGAGAATCATGGTGTTAAGATCGACCTGGATACCATTCCTCTTGACGATACTGCAACTTTTGAACTTTATCAGCGTGGTGATACAGATGGGACGTTTCAGTTTGAAAGTATTGGGATGAAGCAGCATCTCCGCAATCTGAAGCCCGATAAATTTGAGGATTTAATTGCCATGAATGCCCTTTTTCGCCCGGGCCCTATCAAATACATTCCCAACTACATAGCGCGTAAACACGGCCGCGAAACGGTAACTTACGATTTGTCCGTAATGGAAGAAATTCTTCACGAAACTTATGGCATCACGGTTTACCAGGAACAGGTTATGCTGCTTTCGCAGAAACTGGCAGGCTTCAGCAAAGGCAAGGCCGACGAACTGCGTAAGGTAATGGGTAAAAAGATCCGCGAAAAGCTCGATAAGATGAAACCTGAGTTTATCCTGGGCGGAACTCAAAACGGACACCCCGAAGATAAACTGAATAAAATATGGACCGACTGGGAAGATTTTGCGTCCTACGCTTTCAATAAATCGCACAGTACCTGCTATGCTTATATTGCTTATCAAACGGCATATCTCAAGGTTCATTACCCGGCCGAGTATATGGCGGCTTTGCTTACTGCCAACCTGGGAACAGTTGATAACCTTACGGCCTACCTCGACGAATGCCGCAGGATGAGCTTGCATGTATTAGGCCCTGATGTAAATGAGTCGGGACTCAATTTTTCAGTAAATAAAAACAAGGAAATCCGTTTCGGGCTGAAAGCGCTCAAAGGTATGGGCGATGCAGCTGCAGATTCTTTATTGGTGGAACGTTCTGAAAACGGACCCTATTCCGGCATTTTTGATTTTATAAAGAGAGTCAACCTTCGTACGGTTAATAAAAGCTCAATGGAAGCGTTGGCCCAGGGAGGTGCTTTTGATAGTTTCGAAGGCATGCACAGGGCACAGTTTTTTGCGAAAGAAACAAACGAAGACACCACTTTTCTCGAAAAGCTGATTCGGTTTGGCAGCAGTTTTCAGGCTATGCAGCAGTCGTCGCAGCAATCCTTGTTTGGCGATTTGGGCCCGGTGGAAGTTCCCGACCTGAAACTCCCTGATTGTCAGCCCTGGTCGAATATCGAAAAGTTAAAACGAGAAAAAAATATAGCGAGTTTCTTTATATCCGGCCACCCTCTTGATGAATACCGTTTTGATATCGATACATTCTGTAACGTTTCCATTAAAAAGCTGAAAGCTAACATGGCTGCAGCGGCTTCGCATGATATCTATATTGCCGGTATTGTTTCGAAAGTGAGGCATGAGATCGCAAAAAACGGGAATCCTTACGGTCGGTTTACTATCGAGGATTTTGATGAAGCTATCGACCTGGCGCTCTTCAAAGAAGACTACCTTAAATTTAAGCATCTGCTGGTTGATGATGCCATTGTGTTCATAAAACTGCGTACAGCTCCCCGTTATGGAACCACCGACCAGTTTGAACCGCGTATACAGCGGATTTCGCTGCTCAGTGATGTTATGGATGAACTGGCAAAAGGACTCATACTTCAAATCCCGATCGACAATCTCAACGAGCCGCTTTCAAACCATATTATAGAGGTTATTAAACGGAACAAAGGAAACAGCAAAGTTCGTATCGAGTTCTTTGACTTTGTCAATAATTACAGGGTCGAAACAGTCTCGTCCCATCATAAAGTGGTTTGCAGTCAGGCGGTTAAACTACTCAGGCAGCTACCGGGAATTAATGTAAGGGTTAAAATCTGAAAATAATCATTATTATTTCCGGATATTTCAAACTTAATTTGCCTAATTTTGCACTTACAAATTGCGCCTCTATTGAACAAAAAACGGTAAAATGGAGTTCTAATCAGCTGATTGCTGAAATCAATTCAATACAATAATTTTAAAAATAATTATTAATAATAAATAACATGGCACTTAATTTCACGGACGCAAATTTCGCAGAACTGGCTGAAAAATCAGATAAACCTGTAATCATTGACTTATGGGCTGAATGGTGTGGCCCTTGCCGCATGGTTGGACCCATCGTTGAAGAACTGGCCAAAGAATACGAAGGAAAAGTTGTGGTCGGTAAATTGGATGTTGACAGCAATCCTGCCACCACTTCCAAATTCGGAATACGCAATATACCGACAATTCTTTTTATGAAGAATGGTGAAATCGTTGATAAACAGGTAGGTGCGGTTCCTAAAAGCGTTCTGGTAGGTAAACTTGAAAAACTTTTAGGGTAAGGAGTTAGTGGTTAGGATTTAGGTTTTAGGGGATACTGAATCCTGAAATTGTAAGATACTAGCTTGCACTTTTGGTGTGAGCACCCTAATCCCCAAACCCTAAATCCCAACACCTTTCTAATGCAAATCGATCAAAGCCGTATTCCGCAGTATGCCAACCTCGAATTCCTGGCGAGGATGGTTGTTGAAGGGTTTATTGTAGGCCTGCATAAAAGCCCTTTTCATGGGTTTTCGGTTGAGTTTTCGGAACATCGGCTATACAATCCAGGGGAGCCTACCCGTCATATCGACTGGAAGTTGTATGGTCGTACCGACCGTATGTATGTGAAACGGTACGAGGAAGAAACCAATTTGCGCTGCCAGATCGTAATCGACAATTCGTCGTCCATGTTTTTTCCTGTGCGCGAAGTTCTGGATATAGACCATCCAAATAAAATTATATTCTCAGTTTATGCCGCAGCCTGCATTATGCAGTTGTTGCGTCGTCAGCGCGATGCACTGGGATTGAGCTTATTCAGCGAAACCGTAACGCTGCATACACAGGCAAAGTCAAATTCGGTACATCATAAATTTCTGCTGGGGAAACTTGAAGAGCTTCTCATCCCGATTTCTGCCGACGAAAAGCGAGGCTCACAGGTAACCGATTCACTGCATTTTATTGCTGATAATATTCACAAACGTTCACTGGTTGTGCTTTTCAGCGATATGTTTGACACTGGCAGCGACACTTCCGCACTTTTCGATGCATTACAGCATTTGCGTTACAACAAACATGAAGTAATTCTTTTTCATGTGGTCGATAAATCGAAAGAACTGGATTTTGAATATGAAAACCGGCCTTACCGTTTTGTAGATATGGAAACCGGAGACGAAATCAAATTACAGCCTGCTGATGTGCGGAAATCCTATGCCGAATCAATTGGCAAATTTCATCAGGAACTGAAATTGAAATGTGCCCAATATAAAATTGATTTTATCGAAGCCGATATCAATAAAGGATTTGAACAGGTGCTGTTGCCATATTTACTGAAAAGGGAAAGGATGATTTAATGGTTTTGGCGTAAATCGGTTACACATCAATTCGTTTTTAAGATTTCCGGGGTTATCTCATAATTGAGATGACCTCTTTTAATTTTATGTTGTCAGATTGGAAAGACAGGATCTTCAATTCGTAAATCCAATATAAATCTTTCGCTTTTACAGGCAGCTAATTATTCATCAATTCGTTTAAAGTTCGATAATATATTTTCATTCAATCCTTAGAATCCGGACCGTTGATTCTAATATCTCTGAATTTTAAAAAAAAGCTTTTAATTTCGATCTCCGGTAATGGGCACTCTATTGTACAATTTCAAAATACCTGATGGCCCTGACATTGAAAGTGATAAATTTAAAAAAACTAAGAAGATCAATGCCTAGATAAGGATTGTTTGACAGGTGGAATGCAGTCTCATCGTCTTCATTAGACGAAGACCAATAATTGGCTCCTCCGAATCCACCGATAGCTTTACGGTTGCTATACATGCAGCTCAATTCTGTTATACTTGGTAGATACCAGTCGGTATATCCGCCATAATTTAAGTCGTAACAAAGCCGGGCTGCATAATTACCGGTACCCAAAGCAGCGACTATACTTTCTGTATTTTTTTTTCCGTCACCATACTCTTCAAATATTCCACCACTGGTTGGAATATAAAAATGAATTCCTAAATCCCATGCAACTCCGTTTGACTGATCACCGGGAGTTGTAATCAATCCCCTGATTTTCCCTGAAATATATCCATCATCTGTTGGTTTGAGAATATATGCTATGAATCCTCCCTGAAATTCCATTCCTGCGTTATAAATACCTGTTGGAGATGTTTCTATCATCAATGTTTCACCATAACCCGTGCCTTTTTCACTGGTTGCATACGAACGGATGTAGTATTTGGTATTTGGGATAAGCCCCCGCAAATAGCTTTGGTAGGTACTATCGCTGAATAACGCATCAATGGTTTTGTTGTCGTTTATAGTTGGTTCGGCATTTGTGCTCCAACAAACACCACATTCGCTAATAGTCCCGTTTTTTGTATCAGTGATCTGTCCTCCGCAAAATGCAGTATTTTGAGTGATATAATTCACCGAACTGGTTTTTATGACAGGTTCGTTACTAGTAGTTAAATTCCCGTCATCTTTTTTACACGAAAAGTCTAATATTAATAATGCAATACTGATCAAGAGAATACTAATAAATGCTAAGTTGTTTGTTTTCATAGTTTTTGATTCTAAATAATTGTAATAAATTGTATTGATATTTTATTTGTTTTTCAGGATATATACATTTGCAAAGTTGAGTTGCAATAATATTGTATTAACAACCTTTATAATGAAACCTGGTATTACTTTTAATTAAATAAGGGCAAACTTGATAATGATGTAAATGTATAAATTAATTATTCAGAATTGTACAGGCAGAAGTAAATATTTTAGCAAAATAATTTTTTTGCCAAATGCCTGCTCGAAAAGCTAATTGCACTGAACAGGCAATCCTACCGGCAGTTTCAAGGAAATACATTTTTAATTTAGGATTAATTCTGGAGCAATTAACTAAAATACAACTATATCGGGCTAAATAGAAGACGATTATAGGAAAATCAAAATGGCAGAGGCTATGTATTCCTGAATTATTCTTGTAAACTTACTTATTAGTAAGTATATTTGCAGGGTCTTAATGTGCAGCATAATGTCAATCACCCGCGAAAAAATAATAGAACTCGGCGAGAACCTTATCCGTACCAAGGGATACAACGCTTTTAGTTACCAGGATATTTCGTCGGAATTAGGCATAAAAAATGCAGCAATCCATTACTATTTTCCTTCGAAAGAAAACCTGGGAACCAGCATTGTAAAAACCAATATCCAGCGTTTCGAGGAAATGACCGGGAATATGAATAGCAGAGGTTTTGACGAATGGAATCAGCTTGAGACTTTTATCAAAATATATACAAAAAGCCACAGGGAACAAAAACGCTGTATTGTCGGGTCGCTGGGCCCTGATATCCCCTCGCTGAGTGAAAACACAGTTTCAGAACTTAAACGTATGTCGCAAATCATCCTCGACTGGCTTACCGCAGTCCTGGCATCGGGTCGTGAAAAGGGACTGTTTGCATTTAATGAAGAGCCGCAGATCAAAGCTTTGCTCATACTTTCGAGCCTGGTTGCCAGCCTGCAGTTAGCTCGCCTCATTGATAAAATTGAATATAAAAGCTTTTGTAATGCCATAATGGAAGATTTGAAGATTTGAAAATTTGGGAATTTGAGAAATTGGCAATAGCCGGTAATTACTCATAACTTAAAATTCAACCTTCAACAAACGAATGACGATTTAAAATCTTAAAATATTTACATGAAACGAGCAGTTATAACAGGAATAGGAGCAGTAACACCACTTGGACATAATGTTCCGGATTTCTGGAAAGGATTGGTTGAAGGTAAAAGCGGTGCTGCAGGGATTACACACTTTGACCCGGTAAATCATAAAACCAGGTTTGCCTGCGAAGTAAAAGACTTTGACCCGTTGCTTTATATGGAGAAGCAGGAAGTCAGGAAAATGGACTTGTACACCCAGTTTGCAATGGCCGCTGCAAGTGAATGTATTACGGATTCAGGTCTGAGCCTGGATAAAAGTGACCTGAATCGTATTGGGGTGATCATTGCTTCGGGCAATGGCGGTATGCAGACCTATGAAGATGAGGCTAACGGCTATCTGCAAAACAATAAAATACCGCGGTTCAGCCCGTTTTTTATTTCAAAAATGATTGCTAATATGGCTTCCGGGCAGATATCGATCCGGTATGGTTTTCATGGCGTTTCTTATTCCATTGCGTCTGCCTGTGCTTCGTCGAATAATGCTATTGGCAATGCATTGGATCTGATCCGCTTAGGAAGGGTGGATATTGTTTTAGCCGGCGGAGCTGAAGCGCCGATAACGGAAGCTTCAATCGGTGGCTTTAACGCGATAAAAGCATTGTCGACTCTCAATGATTCGCCTACGACGGCTTCCCGCCCGTTCGATGCCAGCCGCGATGGATTTGTTGCAGGAGAAGGTGCGGGCATACTCATGATTGAAGAACTTGAGCATGCTCTCAACAGGGGAGCTAAAATATATTGCGAATTAGCCGGTTACGGTGCCGCTTCGGATGCTTTCCATGTTGTAGCTACTCACCCTGACGGGCTTGGAGCAGTGCTGGCAATGGAAGCTGCAATTGCAGATGCAGGTATAGCCAAAAGTGATGTTTCCTATATTAATGCCCATGCAACCTCAACACCGGTTGGCGATATCAGTGAGTGCAAGGCGATCGAAACAGTGTTTGGTAACCTGATAGGAAAAGTTCCGGTAAGTGCTACAAAATCCATGATAGGCCATCTGCTTGGAGCAGCGGGGGCAGTTGAAGCAATTGCATGTGTAAAGTCAATTGAAACCAACAAGATACACCCAACAATTAATCTCACACAAATTGATCCCCAGATAAATCCTGAATTTGATTTAGTTCCTCTTGTTTCACGCGAAAAGGAAGTTTTAGTGGCTTTAAATAATACTTTTGGTTTTGGCGGACACGCGGTAACCAGCGTTTTTAAGAAGTATCAGAAGTAACAGAAAATACTACTTCGTCGTATATTTATCACATATTGATCACCATTCCGGTTTCTCAATAGTATACATTCTCGCTTGTATCCAACCAATTTTCCTGGCGATATATTGAGTGGGTCTGTCAGGTCTCCACTTTCGCGGATTCGGGAGAACAGCCGCTATGGCTGCAGCCTCGGAACGTGTAAGATTCCTGGCAGGTTTATGGAAATATTCCTGTGAGGCTGCTTCGGCACCATAAATTCCATCACCCATCTCAATTACATTCAGGTACACTTCCATAATACGCTTCTTCCCCCATCCCAACTCTATCAGGCCGGTGAAGTATAATTCAAGCCCCTTGCGTAAATAATTCCGGGCAGGCCACAGGAAAGCATTTTTTGCAGTCTGTTGAGTGATAGTACTGGCTCCACGAATTTTTTTTCCACGGGCATTTAATTTCTGCGCTTTTTCAATAGCTTTAAAATCCACGCCATAATGGGATTCAAAATTATTGTCTTCCGAAGCTATTACTGCCAGCACCAGGTTTGGCGAAATTTCCTCAAGGCTTTTCCAGTCCTTGTTTATTGAAGGCTTTTTCCCATCCGCGATATTTTCGATAACACGGATCATCATTAAAGGTGTAGCCGGAAGGTTTACAAACCTATATAAAAGTGTAAAAAAGATGCTGCTTCCAAAAAAGAAAATCAGACAAAAGCGGACAATCCTGAAGATAGTTTTTTTAACTCCCTGAAAACGTGATGACTTGCCTGTAGGGCTCATTCTTACTGTTATTTATAAAACAATTTTATTCTTTTTGTGCAAATGTATTAATTTTTCAATATGTTTGCCATGCCTTTCGGTGAAACACTTAGTAATTCTAAGCAACTGATATTCAGTAATTAAGATTTAATATCTTGAAAATCACAATGTAAAACTACTTCATGAGCAATTTTATTGGAATACGGCACGAAGATAAATACGTAATGGAACGCAGGGCTCCGCTTACCCCGAAACATGTGGAACGCCTGGTTAAAGCCAAAAAACTTGACTTCGTGGTTCAGACTTCCGAAAAAAGAGTGTTCACGGATGAGGAATATATCAATGCCGGAGCGAAAATCTCAAAGGACCTGAAAAAATGCAGTGTGATTTTTGGAGTAAAGGAGATGCCCGTTTCATTCTTCGAAGCTGACAAAACTTATATTTTCTTTTCACACGTAATAAAGGGACAGGCTTACAATATGCCGATGCTCCGGAAAATGATGGAGCTGAAATGCAACCTTATTGATTACGAACGGGTTGTGGATGAACAAGGAAAACGATTGATATTTTTTGGTCGTTACGCCGGTCTGGCCGGGATGATCAATTCATTATGGTCTTTGGGTTTGCGATTGAAACAAGAAGGTTATCAAACACCGTTTTCGCGCATCAAACAGGCACATCATTACAGTTCGCTGGCTGAAGTGCGCGAAGTGATTTCAGGAGTAGGGCAGGAGATAGCCGAAAAAGGAATGCCTGAGGAATTACGTCCGTTTACAGTTGCTTTTACCGGTTATGGAAATGTTTCACAAGGTGCCCAGGAAATTATCGGGCTGCTGCCGGTAAAAGAAATTTCACCCGAAAAACTTCTCTCGCTGAAACGCAGAAATAAACTCCCGGATAACCTGATATATAAGATTATTTTTAAAGAGGAACACCTGGTCGAACCAATTGATGAAAATAAAGAATTCGATCTGCAGGAATATTATGCATCGCCCGAAAAATTCAGGAGCGCATTCGAAAAATACCTGCCGCATATCGATATGCTGGTTAACTGTATTTATTGGGATTCGCGTTGCCCAAGGCTCGTAACCAAGGACTATCTTCAAAAATCATTTGCTTCCGGAACACCCAGATTAAAAGTGATAGGAGATATTTCATGCGACGTAAACGGTTCTGTTGAATGTACTGAAAAAGGCACTGAAATTGAAGATCCTATATTTGTTTACCATCCTGAAACCCGCACCTATACTATGGGTCATAAAGGAGAAGGAGTACTTGTAATGGCCGTGGATATTTTGCCGAGTGAACTCCCGCGCGATTCATCAGCCGGTTTTGCCGATGTGCTGGTAAACTTTGTAAAAGCCATTGCCGACTGCGATTTCACTGAGGATTTTGAAACACTCGATTTGCCCCGGGCTATAAAGAGTGCGCTGATACTTCACCGTGGTGAGCTTACGCATCCGTATCAATACCTTGAAAATCATGTGAATAGTTAAGGGTTAAAAGTTAATAGAAAATAGTTCCAGGGTATTAAATAGTTAAAAGTTAAAGAAAATGCTTAGTGTAAAGGATTAAAATAATTCGAGGTTAGAATTATCTCTTACTATTTTCTTTTTTCCATTAACTATTAACTAATTCCCCCAAAAACCAAGTTTAAATTAAATATGAGTACAATGAAGAAAGTCCTTATTCTGGGTGCCGGCCTGGTGGTCCGCCCGATCGTAAAACACTTGCTTGACAAAGGAATTCAGGTAACTGTGGCAACGCGTACCAAAAGCAAAGCCGAAGAAATGATTGCCGGCCATCCCAATGGCAAAGCCGTTGCATGGACAGTGGATGATGAAGTGTCACTTAGCCGTATGGTTTCCGAGCACGATCTTTCAGTGAGTCTGCTTCCTTACCTTCATCATTTGCTGGTGGCAAAATATTGCCTTTTGCACAAAAAGAACATGGTTACCACTTCGTATGTAAAACCGGAAATGC
>JBBSBT010000058.1:0-10793 GCA_038250985.1 Bacteroidales bacterium | reverse complement strand
TTACGATTTATGCGGATGCTTTTCCATATTCAGTGCTCGTATTCTTATCATTTTCATATATTTATCCTTCAACTTTCAATAATCTTTTCTTTGAAAACTTACTGCAAAAGTACCTTAAAAAAATCATACTTTTGCATGATACCATTGCTTTTTGGAAATGCTTCAAATAAGCAGCATTTCAGAATATTCAATAAAAATGAACGAAGATAAGCTCGACAATCTTATTGTTATTGGTGATAAGGTACTTATAAAACCTTGTTCCTCTAAAACCAAAACCAAAAGCGGTCTTTTTTTACCTCCCGGTTATTCGGAAAAAGAAGAAATCCGCAACGGGTACGTGGTAAAAGTGGGTCCGGGAATTCCAATCCCGTACCTGCCTGATGAAGACAATGAGCCATGGAAACCTAAAAAGAATGAAAGGGTCAGATACATTCCTCTACAACCCATCGTCGGAGATCTGGCTATTTTCATGATGAAAGGTTCTATTGAAATAATGTATAACGATCAGAAATATTATATTGTTCCTCAATATTCAATACTACTGCTCGAGAGAGACGAACCCATACTTTAGATGTCTCAGCATACATTTAAAAAAGAAGTCCTTACCCGAAAGCAAGGACTCCTTTAATGTATTGTATAAAAGAATTGACTTATCTCGACCTTGAGAACGCAACCTGCCGGCTTGTTACCAGGTAAACTGCGCCGAAAAGTACCGAAGTATAGAATAAATCACCAAGAACACCATTAAACAGGAACGGCAGACCGGCTATATACGATTGCATAAGCCCGCCAATATTCATCGGATAAGGCATCAGCCCTGAAGTCCAGCTCGCAAAATTGGTTACAAGGTAGAACAAAACAGATGCAGCCAATGAAGCTGTAAGTGTGTTAACAACCGTGAGCCTGCGTTGCAAAAGTAAACCAAAGGCTACAATGGCAATGAAACTAATGTAAACCGGAAGCATGGTTGAATGAAAACCTATAACCAGATCACTCAGCAACATAGCGGCAACAGGCACCAGGAAAGCAAGATCTTTACGTTTCAGAAAAGTACCGCCAAACAATGCGATTGCTGCAATAGGAGTAAAATTAGGCCAGTGAGGAATCAGACGCATCATTGCACCTGCAGAAATCATTATTAATACCACGTAAATTTTGGGTGAAATCTCTATTTTTTTCATTTTCAAATGCTGTTACTGGATTTTCTGAAGTGCAAAAATAACAAAAAGCAATGGAATTTCTTCTTAACCGAAGACTACTATTTAACAAATTAATGTTTAAAAAGTTTTTCCATTTACATCTGTTTGGCTATCAGTTTTCTATGGATGGCTTACTTGTAATATTTCCGCCATCTGAATCAAATTTAAAACCTTTCGGGCTGCCTAAGTGTTCAATTGTATCATTAATTTGCTTCATTTGTAGAAATCAAAAAGTAAATCTTACTTTTACGTGGTTTTAATGTCTCATGAAAGAAAATATGAAAAACAGGATTAAACCATTGATTTTTATCATTTTATTATCTTTTGCTATGGGTTTATCATCGTGTCACGATCTCAAGAAAAAAGCTGATCTTATCATTTATAACGCGCAAATCTATTCTCCTGATACTGTTCAGAAAGGGGTGGATTGTATTGCTGTCAAAAACGGCAAAATTATAGGTTTCGGTTCGGATGCCGAAATCAGAAGCCGTTACTGGGCTCCTGAATATATTAATGTGGAAGGAGCATTTATTTATCCCGGCTTCACGGATGCTCACTCGCATTTTACCGGTTTTGCCCTGGGGTTGAGGTATGCCGACCTTACAAATGCTCATTCTTTTGATGAGGTCTTGGAAATCCTGAAAGAATACAGGAAACTGCATCCGGATGGATGGATTGTGGGACGCGGATGGGATCAGAATAACTGGCCTAAAAAAGTATTTCCGGATAATGGACAGCTAAATAAGTTGTTTCCTGATATACCTGTTGTACTCACCCGTATTGATGGCCATGCTTTATTGGCCAGTGATGCTGCCATTAAAGCAGCGGGGATAGAATTTCCAGGTAAGAGGGGACAGGCAGTGATTCATACAGGCAAATTCACAGGTATTTTCCTGGAAGATATGGCCGATGAAATCAGGAATGCAGTTCCTTTGCCAACATCTAATGAAGTATCAGAGTTATTAGTTAATGCGGCCAGACTTTGCCACGAAGCAGGTTTAACGGCTGTTACAGAAGCAGGGATCAACAAATCGGATATATTGCTTTTGGACTCATTACACAAATCCGGCAAGCTAAACCTTCGCATCGATGCCTGGATAAGTCCAACTCAGGAGAACCTCAACTATTTTATGAAGGACACCGTATATCATACTCCATTTTTAAGAGTGGGGGCAATTAAAATGTATGCCGACGGAGCTTTGGGTTCACGTGGCGCCTGCCTTCTGAATCCATACAGCGATGACTATCCTAACCGTGGTATACTGGTAACATCTCCTGATGAACTTTCATCCGTTTGCAGCAAAGCCTATGATCATGGTTTCCAGATGAATACCCATGCTATCGGCGATTCAGCCGTTCGGATGGTTTTGCATACATACAGCAAGTTTTTAAAACCGGGTAATGACCGGCGGTGGCGCATCGAACATAGTCAGTTTGTAAATGAAGATGATTTTGCATTATTCGCAAAATATAACATTATTCCCTCAGTACAAGCCACACATGCTACTTCTGATATGGATTGGGCCGGACGAAGGCTTGGCCCTTCAAGGATTAAGAATTCGTATGCATTAAATCGTTTGCTGCAGCAAAACGGATGGCTCCCCAATGGTACCGATTTCCCTATTGAAAAGATAGATCCTCTTAATACCTTTTATGCCTCAGTATTCCGTAAGGACCAAAATGGTGAACCTGATGGTGGATATATGATTGAGAATGCTCTGTCGCGGATGGATGCCTTAAAAAGTATCACCATATGGGCCGCAAAGGCAGCCTTTTGCGAAAAAGAAAGAGGCAGTATAGCCATTGGGAAAGATGCTGATTTCACCATTCTCGATACCGATCTTATCAAAGCAGTAGAGTACAAAGTATACCATGCTAAAGTCCTTTATACCATCGTAAACGGGAAAATAGTTTACAAACTTGAATAGTATGAAAGGCCTTTATAAAAAGAGTTTCAAACACCGTCTTTGAACGTCCTGTATAATTCGCAGCCGCGCATTTTTAATTAAAATTTTACCTCTGAACTTTAATATGACACAACAAACTATAGTAACCTGGCAAAGCAATATGACATTTGATGCCGCACTTAATGGTCATAATATTTTAATGGATGCCGGTGTGGCATCAGGCGGAAATGATTCGGGACCAAGGCCCAAAACCCTTCTTCTGGCTGGTCTGGGAGGTTGCACCGGGATGGATGTGATCTCAATCCTGGCAAAAATGAAAATCGTTCCTGCTAATTTCTGGATCGATATTACTGCCGGTATGACCGACGAATACCCCCAGGTGTTCAACCAGATAAAAATGACCTATTATTTTAAAGGAGATGATCTTCCGCTCGATAAACTCGAAAAAGCCGTGAACCTCTCCCAGGAAAAATACTGTGGAGTATCAGCTATGTTGTCAAAAACGGCCGAAATGCTTATTGAAATTAAGATTGTTGATTAAGAAACTGAATTTTGAGTCAATTTATCAGCCGCGCTTTCTAATACCTGTAAAAACTCGCTGAATATCATTGCAGTAGCACCCCACATAAATTCGCCTCCTACTGCAAACCCGGGTGCTTCTACCTGTGTCCTGTTTTTAAAGGTAAGCGTTTTGTTAACAATGTTTGCTTTGCTGATTTCGGAGAAAACATCAATTTCAATAATTTTTTGTACTTCAATTGGATCAGCCTTGAATAAGGGGCGGTGGGGGCAATATGCAATGAAAGGGTATACAATAAAATTACTTGGCCTGACATAAAAACGACTCAGCTGGCCTATAATTTCCATTTCACCTGGAATTATCCCGATTTCTTCCTGTGCCTCCCGTAAAGCCGTATATTTAAAATCAATATCTGATTTTTCTGTTTTTCCTCCTGGCAGACTAATCTGCCCGCTATGGGCTCCATCGTATTCATTCCTTAAAATAACAACTGTATTCAAGCGGTTACCGTTAGGATAAAGGATTATAAGAACGGCGCTTTCCATGGCATGAGAAGAAGGCAGAACTGTTTTCAGGTCATTCAACCGGATCCCTGGTGACAGCCGCTGATGGGCGTCAACTCCCGGAAGATTCAGCAACAGTTCCGCTTTCAGTTGATCGATGAAAATCCGAGTCGAAACTAAGGATGTAAAAAGATAATGCATCTTTAAAAAATATTAATACTTCATAATAAACCTAAACAACAATATATTTGTTTTATTGCTTGCAGGATTATTTTACGAAAAGAATTGATTTTGTTATTTCAGTAAGTATTATCTTTGCAATATTAGTCACTATCATGAAAAAACAGCAACTGAAATCTTCAGACTCCGCCTCTGAATTACTGACCCGCGGGAAGGAACTGATCCTGTTCAACGATGATGTCAATTCATTTGATTATGTTATTGAGAGCCTGGTTGAAGTATGTGATCACGATCCCGTGCAGGCTGAACAATGTGCCCTTGTAGCGCATTTCAAAGGGAAATGTGGCGTGAAATCCGGCACATTAACCGAGTTAACTCCTATGAATAATGAACTTAATAACAGGGGAATATCCACTGTTTTAGCTTAATTCCGAATAAACAATTATGAAAAAATTTTCCAGAAACCTTGTTATTATCCTTTTGGGTATTGCAATTATTTCGTGTTCCAGAGTTCCCATCACAGGCCGCAAACAACTTAAATTGCTGCCTGATAACATGATGTTGGAAATGGGCCAATCAAGTTATGCCTCGTTTCTAAAAGTTAACCCGTCGGTTAGCCCTCCGACCAGGCAATCAGCTGAGGTTACAGCCGTAGGAATACGCATCAGCAAGGCTGTTGAAAAATACCTCAGAGACAATGGCTTATCAAAAAAGATCGAAGGCTACAAATGGGAATTTAATGTAGTGGATAGCAAGGAAGTAAATGCCTGGTGCATGCCCGGAGGAAAAGTAGTAGTTTACACCGGAATATTACCTCTTACAAAAGACGATGCAGGCCTCGCTGTGGTTATGGGTCATGAAATTGCACATGCAATTGCTGATCACGGTAACGAGAGGATGAGCCAGGAACTGGCTATACAGGCAGCCGGCATGGGATTACAGGTTTATATGCAACAAAAGCCACAGCAGACTCAGCAGATTTTTATGTCGGCTTTTGGTGTAGGTTCCCAATTAGGAATGCTGGGCTATTCAAGGCAACATGAACTTGAAGCTGATAAACTTGGTTTGGTTTTTATGGCTATGGCAGGCTACAATCCTGAACGGGCTGTCTCATTCTGGCAGGAAATGGCGAAAGCAGGAGGAGGGGCCAAACCACCTGAATTTTTAAGCACCCATCCAAGTGATGAAAGACGTATCGCCCAGATCCAGGCTTTTTTGCCGGAAGCAAAAAAATATTATGTCCCGAATCCCCGTTGATCTGATATCATTTTGAGATAGAGTTATTTCAGAACTCTATTCAGAACGCATAATTATTGAAAAATAAAAGTTTTTCAATTATAAGATAAATGCTGTCACAAAAAACAGTAATTTAGCCTGAGAATCACTGAGGCTTTGCTGTTAGATAGATTCAAAGGCTTTAAAATTATCACAATTATGTCCTGGTTACTTATTATCATTCTTATTACGCTTGGATTGCTCTTTCTGCTCCTTGAAGTGCTTGTAATTCCGGGGACCACCCTGGCCGGAATCCTGGGTTTCGGGCTTATTTTTACCGGCTTGTGGCAGGCTTATGCATCAAAAGGTATTATTGAAGGGCATATCACCCTGGGATCAACCGTAGTGGTGACGGTAATAGTACTTTACTACTCTTTTAAAACCGGTACGTGGAAACGAATGGCATTGAAAGCAAACTCAGATGGAAAAATGGACCAGTTGGAAGGTACAAATATTAAAATAGATGATACCGGAATATCCGTTTCACGGCTGGCACCTTCGGGTAAAGCATTGATAAACAATGATATTATCGAAGTTCACACCTATGGTGAATTTATTGATCAGGAAAAAGAAATTCAAGTTATTGCTGTAAAAAACAATAAAATTATTGTAACCCTTAAAAAATAAACTCTATGGATCCTTTGTATTCTTTTATTGCCATTGGCATAGCCTGCCTTGTCGGCTTATGGATTATATTTTACTTTATCCCGGTCGGACTATGGTTCACCGCTTTGCTTTCAGGTGTTAAGATTTCACTTCTCCAACTGGTATTTATGCGTTGGCGTAAAGTTCCACCTTCAGTAATTGTTTCGGCCCTGATTACTTCAACCAAAGCCGGATTAACACTTTCACGTGATCAGCTTGAGGCGCATTACCTGGCTGGCGGAAGAGTGAAGTCGGTAGTTAATGCATTGATTTCTGCTGATAAAGCCAATATTCCACTTGACTATAAATCTGCTACTGCTATTGATTTGGCCGGACGTGATGTTTTTGAAGCAGTTCAAATGTCAGTAAATCCTAAAATTCTGGATACTCCTCCTGTTGCTGCAGTTGCAAGAGACGGAATACAGTTGATCGCAAAAGCAAGGGTTACCGTACGGGCAAATATTAAACAATTGGTCGGCGGTGCCGGTGAAGAAACCGTTCTTGCAAGGGTAGGTGAAGGTATTGTTTCTTCAATTGGTAGCACTTCTTCGCATAAGGAAGTCCTGGCTAATCCTGATACCATATCAAAAGTAGTACTTGCAAAAGGCCTTGATTCGGGTACTGCTTTTGAAATTCTATCAATCGATATCGCGGACATTGATGTTGGTAAAAATATCGGTGCCATGCTTCAGATGGACCAGGCCAATGCAGATAAAAATATAGCCCAGGCCCGTGCCGAAGAACGCAGGGCAATGGCTGTTGCCAACGAACAGGAAATGATAGCTAAGGCTCAGGAAGCCAGGGCAGCAGTTATTCAAGCCGAAGCTGAAATTCCAAAAGCTATTGCTGAAGCTTTCAGGTTGGGCAATCTCGGAATTATGGATTATTATAAGTTTCAGAATATACAGGCCGATACGCGCATGCGTGATTCAATTAGTGATCCTAATCAAAATCGTTCAGGCCAGACCGGGAAGCAGGGCGAATAGATAACCGATATAAACTGAAATCTTAACTTACAAGCCCGGCGAAAAACTCCGGGCTTTTTTTATACCTTTTTTAGTGATGCTTTGTTATAGTAATTGAAGATTGGATAACCGATGAAAAAACTGGAACTGACCGAAAATCAAAGAATCAAAGCACTTTATAAAAAGTTGCTGGGTTCGTGCAGTTATATTACCGAGCGCAGCAATCGAATGCTTATAAAACAGGCTTATATCGAAGTGCTGCACCATGTTGGTAACCAACGGAACACTCAGGGTGAATTTCAGCTTGATCATGCAGTTTCGGTTGCACGGATTACGGCTGACGACATGGGATTGGATACAACCAGTATTATTGCCGCTTTGTTGCAGCAAATAAAGTTTTCGGCCACTGCTGAATCCGATGCTTTCAAAAAGAAATTTGGAACGGATACATTAAATATTGTCATCAAACTTCAGCAAATTTCGGGCATCAGGATGGATAAGATAACCATCATGCCTGAGAACTTCATTCAGCTTTTATTGAGCCTTTCGGGCGATATACGCGTGTTGTTGATCAAACTGGCCGACAGGATAAACCTGATGCGAAACATTGACCTGCTTGCTATAGATGACCAGAAACAGGTTTCAACCGAAACCTCCAATCTCTATTCTCCTTTGGCGCACAGGCTTGGCCTTTATAAAGTGAAGGGTGAAATGGATGACCTGGCAATGCAGCATACAATGCCCGAAGTTTATCAGAGTATTAAGAAAAAGATACAGGATACAGCCCAGGAACAGAAAAAGTATTTCGAAAAGTTTATTGTTCCTATTGAAAAAAGTCTTTTGGAGTCAGGTCTTAATTTCGAAATTAAGGCACGGACCAAAGCAATTCCGTCCATCTATTCCAAAATGAAAAAACAGGAAATAGAATTTGATGAAGTCTTTGATTTTTTTGCCATACGTATCCTCCTGAATAGCGCTGCTGAAAATGAAAAAGCGGAATGCTGGAAAGCCTATTCGCATGTAACCGATATATACCCGCCGAATGCCTCACGGCTCCGCGACTGGATTTCAGCTCCCAGGCCCAATGGGTACGAATCGTTGCATGTAACCGTTGAAGCACCTGGAAACAAATGGGTTGAAGTTCAGATCCGCACTTTGCGCATGGATGAACATGCCGAAAAGGGGATGGCTGCCCACTGGCGGTATAAGGAACGAAAAGGCGCCAGATCATCCGCTGATGAATGGCTTAAGAGTATCAGATCCATGCTCGAAAATTATACACCCGGCGATGATGAAATAGCCCAGTCAGCTGGAATAAAAGTACTTTCCGATCAAATCTATGTTTTTACCCCGGAAGGCCATTTAAAAAAACTGCGATCGGGAGCAACTGTGCTGGATTTCGCTTTTGATATTCATACTGAAATTGGTCAGCATTGTACCGGTGCAAAGGTCAACAAGCTTTTTGTCCCATTAAAATATGTACTAAAAACCGGTGACCAGGTTGAAGTAATAACTGCAAAGAATCAGAAACCAAATATCGACTGGCTTAACTGGGTAACATCATCAAAAGCGATTACCAAAATTAAGCGTATACTAAAAGATGCTGAATTTTCCCAGTCAGAAGCTGGTAAGGACCTTTTATTACGCAAACTTGGACAGCTAAAGGTCGATTACAACGACGAAACAGGAAGTAAGCTGGTAACATTTTATAAGGCGGCCAGTGCGCTGGATTTGTTTCATGGACTGGCTGAAGGAAAATACGATATCCAAAAGGTAAAGGAAGCTCTACAACACGCTGTCAGGCCAGAGGAGAACAAACCTGTCGTTAAACCTTTCACCAAAATTAATATATCCACAGATAAATCAGGTAAACAAAAACCCCTGATTATCATCAATGACTCAACTCCGCTTGCTGATGTCAAGTTTGCCCGTTGTTGTCAACCTGTTTACGGCGACGATATCTTTGGATTCGTAACGGTAGCGGATGGAATAAAAATACATCGTGCTATTTGTACCAATGCGGCCGAAATGTATGAACGTTACCATTACCGCGTGGTAAAAGCACGTTGGGCCGAAATGTCGGAATTAACGTCCTATGTTGCGACCATCCGGTTAAGCGGCAATGATCAGCCGGGAATATTGAATGACATTACTAACATTGTTACAGGTGATCTGAAAGCCAATATACGTTCCATCAACATTAACTCACATAACGGCAAATTTGAAGGATCCATTATGGTCAACGTGGATGGACAGGCTCATCTCAACCTGATTATAGGTAAACTGGTAAGATTGAAAGGAATACGCAAAGTGAGCAGAGAAAACTGATAGTATGTTTCTGTTTAAAGAAAATCATAGTCAAATTTCTTACTTACTTATATCTTGAAAGCGTAACTTTGAAAGCTTGAATTTTATCTTTATGCTATATCCCGGATACAACACAGGTAACGTCATTCTTTCTGAAAGCGATTGGTTTACATTCAGGATACATAACCTGGTGCAACTACAGGATGATGCCTGGTATTATGTACTACAGGATTTGAATGGTTTGAAACATTTTTTGCCCGCCGGATATTACAGAAATTATGGATTTCAGCCCGGCGATGAGATCAGCTGCAAGATAGAAAAGATAAATTGTACAGGCAGAATATTCCTTGAACCCAAACACCCCACTTATTCTGAAGGTGAAATTTATGAATTTGAATTCATTTCTTATTCAGAAACTGACAAGGAAAAAATTGTAATAGTGAGAGAAATTGGAGGAAATACCGTTGATGTGCCTATTTATGGTAATGATAAAATTGACTTAATAGAAGAAAAAAGAATCAGATGCATTGTGAAAAGTATTAAAAAAGGCATCCCAAATCTTGAAATATCACCCGATTCTATTTAATTTATAGCGTATCATATTGTTTTACAAATAGATATAAAATAATTCGGTTATTAACAATTGTTTATAACTTGTGTGTATTGATTGTCAGGCGATTTCCACAAAAACACTTGACATAGGGGTCTGAAAAGTTGTACTTTTAATTCACCGGACGAGATCATGGTAACCAGCCCCGGAGAGGAAACAGAACTTCTGAAAAGGAGGGAAGTACCGAACCCTGAGAAGCTAAAGTTTATAATCCGCAAGGGTAATTTGCAAAAGCCGATTTGAAAGCTGGAATACATGAGAGAGTCAAAGGGCATGTAGCACTCTGGACCGAATGACCGCAAGGAAATAAAGAACAGGCACACCGAAAGGTGTTTAGGGCAAAAGGATAGAAATAGCGAATTGGCAACAAAACGCTTTTAATATCTGAAACTTATGAAAACCGGACTGCAAAGTTCGATGAGTAAAAAGAATGCCCCTCGTTGCAGTAAGTTCCCAATGATATTCATCATGTAAGGACGTAACGGACAAAAGTTGCAAGACTGATGAATGTAAAATCCCCACGATCGCCGAAGCGCGGCAAACGGCAGGAAAAATAAATCTGGCAACAGGTTTGTTCACCGGGCCGAAGCCCGAAGAAGCACCAAGCCGCAAGGCAGAAGGCCAATCAGGCGAGCCGGGGTTACCAGGGATGTTAAAGTTCCTGATACCTACAGGAGTTATC
>JBBSBT010000057.1:0-10812 GCA_038250985.1 Bacteroidales bacterium | reverse complement strand
CAGCATCCGGCAACGATGCATCCATGGTGCCTTTCATTGGAAAGGAACGAATGATCCCATCCTCGATCTGAACAAATATTTCGGGCGAGAAAACTACAAACTGGTTTGCGAATAAAAGCCGGTAGCGGGCCTTGCTCCGGGAAAATATTTCAGGCAGCGACAAATTCAGTTCGATGGCAGTTGGGAATGTGAGATTTGTGAGGTATGAATTTCCTGCAGCAAGATTGTTGTAAACTATTCCAAAAGCATGTTCATATGCGCTTTGTAAGGGCGGATGTTTAACCAGTTTTACAGGCTCATTCTTATATTCTGCCGGATGAGTATTCCCTGTTCCGTTTACACTGAAATAAATCCCTTCGGCAGCGGCATTACCAGGTTCCATAAAGAATCCTTCGGTTACCTCAAAGTTAATTCCGAAAAGGAAAGGTTGAGACCTGCTGCCATAAGCATTCATCAGTTCAAAGACCTTTTCGGCGGGGATCAGCATTAAATGCTTAGGTTATATTTGGGGTTGAAAAAAGTGATTTGTGCTTGGTGCTTAGTGCTTGGTGCTTGGTGCTTAGTGCTTAGTGCTTGGTGCATAGTGCTTAGTGCTTAGTGCTTGGTGCTTGGTGCATAGTGCCAGGTGTATAGTGCTTGGTGCTTGGTGCATTGTGCCAGGTGTATAGTGCTTGGTGCTTGGTGCATTGTGCTTGGTGCATAGTGCTGTGTGCTTGGTGCAAAGTGCTGTGTCAAAATCTAATTATTCAGCTGTACGTCTCCCCATTTCCCCTTATATACAATGTTACTTTTATTAATTTGGATTACAGTAATGAAAGAATGTAACCCTGTATCCCGATAGCTATCGGGACTGTAACTCTGTAACTCTGTAACTCTGTAACCCTGAAACCCTCTATCTTCCTGTATCCTCAATCCCTTGTCTTCTTAGTATGCTCTTTCGTTCCGTCCTTCGATGAAATTGATAAAAGATTTATTGACCACTTTATTCCCGCCCGGTGTAGGATAATCCCCGGTAAAGTACCAGTCGCCGGTATGATTTGGAATTGCCTGGTGTAAATCGCTGACGGACTGGTATACAACCGCTACATCAGCTTTGCAGCCGGGAGGTGTAACCAGTTCGGCAATTTTTGCCGAAATTTGTTCGGTCGTAAATAAATCGTAGATTTCTTTTATATAATTCACCATCTGCTCTTTAGGCAGTTTTTCCTGCGCTTTACACTTATTGTAAACTTCGTTCAGGATTTTTTCCTGGTGTGTGTCTTTCAACAAAGCAATTGTAGCGGTAAAGGCGATAAAATCTGTTATTTTTGCCATATCGATACCGTAACAATCGGGATAACGGAT
Source organism: Bacteroidales bacterium (assembly GCA_038250985.1). GTDB lineage: Bacteria > Bacteroidota > Bacteroidia > Bacteroidales > UBA4417 > UBA4417. The sequence continues at coordinate 9,468 of JBBSBT010000057.1, read as the reverse complement.
TTGGGGAGCTGAGGATGCTACCACAATTTTTTTAGGTCCCAGCCTGTCGAGGATACGGATAATACTCTGTTTCAAAGTTGTGCCTCGTACAATAGAATCGTCGAGAACAACCAGGTTGTCGATACCGCGGCGCACCGTGCCATAAGTTACATCATATACGTGAGCTACCAGGTCGTTGCGCTGCGAATCCTGGGTGATGAAAGTCCTTAGTTTAATGTCCTTAACTGCGACTTTTTCGATGCGTGGTTTCAGTTTGAAAATTTCCTGTAGCTTTTCGCGGCTGATTGAAGGTCCGGCTTCCAGTATCCGGTCGGATTTGAGCTTATCACACACATTATTCAGTTCCTCGGTGAGCCCGTAAAAAGCGGAGGATGCTGTATTGGGAATATAGCTGAACACGGTGTTCTCCAGGTCGTGGCCTACTTCGGAGAGTATATTTTTTGTTAATGCGGCACCGAGCTGCTTGCGCTCATCATAGATTTCCTGGTCCGTACCGCGGCTGAAATATATCCGTTCGAACGAACATGAGCGTCTTGGCCCTGGTTGTTTAATCTGAACCTCTTCCACTTTTCCATCGCGGCGTACAATCAGTGCATGACCCGGTTTCACTTCTTTTACCGTTTCGTACAACACATTCAGTGTTGTTTGTATCACCGGCCGCTCCGATGCTGCAACCACAATTTCATCATCCTGGTACCAGTATGCCGGGCGTATTCCGTTCGGATCGCGCAGGATAAAAGCATCACCATGTCCAATCATTCCTGCAATGGCATAGCCTCCATCCCAATACTCTGATGATTCGGTAAGCAAATCTTTAATATCAATATTTTGGGCAATCAGCTCTGTACTCTGCTGTTTGTTAAATCCTTCTTTTTTGAATTTGCGGAAAAGCGCTTCGTTTGATGTATCGAGGAAATGGCCAATTTTTTCAAGAATAGTCACCGTATCGGAAGTTTCCACTGGGTACTGTCCTAAGGTTACCAGCCGTTGAAACAGCTCATCCACATTCGTCATATTGAAATTCCCGGCAAGGACCAGGTTGCGTGTCATCCAGTTGTTGTAACGAACGACGGGATGCAGGTTTTCGATATTATTTTTCCCGAAAGTTCCATAACGCAGATGTCCTATAAATACCTCACCGTAAAAGGGAACCTGGTTTTTTAACCATACCGAATCGTTTATCCGTTCAGGTTCATTATGTAAAATATCCTGGAAGGGTTTGTATATCTGCTTAAAAATATCATCAATAGGTCCTGATTCATTTGACCTGATCCTGTCGATATACCTGTTCCCCGGGGCCACATTTAGTTTGATGCTGGCAACTCCGGCACCATCCTGCCCGCGGTTGTGCTGCTTCTCCATCAGAAGATGCAGCTTGTTTATTCCATAAAGTGTGGTGCCATATCGGGTGTAATAGTATTCAAGCGGTTTCAGCAGCCTGATAAAGGCGATTCCACACTCATGTTTTATTTGTTCACTCATGGGATACGTGTTGGCGTTTCGGGTTTCGTGCTAAATAATGAACAATCAGCAAACAACAAATAAACAACAACGGGAAAGATTTCTATTCCTTCCTGCTGCTTATATTTTGCCTATCATTGAGATTCAGAGAGAATGTAACTAGTTTTTAATCAGCTTTCTACTGCCAACAAAACCCTTGTCGGTATAGAACAACAACATATAGGTTCCTTTCGACAATGTGTTGACATCCAGGTTAATTACACGACCGGATTGCATTTCCCGATCCAGGATTTTACTGCCAGTCATACTAACCATGATAATCTTTTTCATATTATCCGGAACACCGACCAAAACATAACTTTGAGCCGGGTTGGGAAATACTTTTACCTGGTCCATTACTTTGTTCTCAGGAATTCCGAAAATAGTTCCCAGGTTGTTGTAGAAACAAGTGTAAGTATATTTATCGTGTGCAATAGTCCATATTCTGTTTGGTTGCCCGAAAGGGAATTCAACAGCTGTATCGTTCCATGAGCTGTTGATACGGAATTTGAATTCGAGCTGATCGCCATCAAGAAATCCGGGGATGGTGGTTGAATAAATAGTGGAATCCGATCCGGGCACAATGGAAAGTATATTTTTTGCGCCGTTAAATTTGTTGAAAGTTCCGGCCACATCTACAAAATCATTCCTGGGGTTGAAAAGGGTGTCAGCGATATACGTGCTCATATTTACAATAAATTTGAGGTTGACAAAATGTGTCGAGTCTTCTGTTACAAGCAGGTTGTCGATGGCAATCTTGCCGCCTCCCGAAACCGTATTAAGCCTGAAGCCTATATAAACGTAACGGTTGGCATACCCGGCAGCGGCCAGGTCGAGTGTTTTTGAAACGAATTCTGTCGAATTGTCAGAGGTATAAGATCCCGATGAGCCATTAAACAGGCAGCCTGCAACCGACTTCTCGGTGGTGGAGACAAAAACCTGATAGGTATCAGTTTTCCCGCCGGTTAACGACAGGCTTTTCCAGCTTAATTTTGAAGCTTTCCCAATCCTGATTGCCGGTGTAATAAACCAGTCGTCGGCTGTGACAGCCGGATTGAAGTTGGAGGTAGCTATTGCTGCATGATTGCCGGCAAGGCCTGCCACACTTACAAACCAGGGTACTTTTGCAAGTGTATCCAATCCGGCTTCCGCCGGAATTCCTTTGTCAATTTTAGTAAGTTTATAATCCTGAAACAGCCTTGCAGTGTCTTCAAATGTTTGAGAATACATAACCGTCTGCGCTTCGGAAGCCACGGCTACAGCGAGAACGAATAAAATTGTAATAGAAAATTTTCGCATTTTACTTTAAAATTGAAACAAGTGCTTTTATGAATGAACGCGTTATGGTATTGATTTAGAAACTATTACAACATTTCGCAGTCAGGCTGCCCGGATTGAACGCTGCAAATTTACAAATTCCGGAGCAATAAAAATGATATGAACAAATATAGGTTTCCGGAGTTATCTGATATTAGCAATTTTTAACGTTAATTTGTTCTGAATTTCAGTTTAACATAATCTTTTACCCCTATGCGTTCCTATCAGTTCCTGATTTTTTTCAGCATTGTTATATTTATCTACAGCCTTATAAACTATTATATCTTTCGGCATGGCATGATGGCTTTGCCACAAGAAACGGCTTTCCGGAAATGGTATCCATGGATTTTCCTTTTCCTGGCTTCTTCCTATATCATTGGTCGTGTGCTGGAGCGTGTCTGGATTTCGCCGGTGAGTAGTTTTTTTACTTTTGTCGGCTCTTTCTGGCTGGCCCTGATGGTTTATTTCCTGATGGCCGTGATTGTAATCGACTTGTTTCGGCTGGTGATTTATTTATTACCTGCACGACCGGCTTTCATGGTGAATAATTATGAGGATATTAAAAAATATCTTTTCATAGCCGTTGCCGGAGTAGTTGCAGTAGTTGTACTAGCTGGCCATATCAACGCATTAAATCCAAGGGTAAAAAGACTGGATATCAAAATTGCAAAAAGAGCCGGCTCCATGAAGACACTTCATATTGCCGCCGCTTCGGATATTCATATGGGAACGCTTGTTGGCCCGCGCCGTACCGCTAAAATGGTAAGGATGCTTAATGCCTGCCATGCCGATATGATCCTGCTGGCTGGTGATATTGTGGACGAAGACCTGGCGCCGGTGATACACAATGATCTCGGCCGTTCATTGGTGAAACTTAAAGCTCCGCTTGGAGTATATGCCATTACCGGGAATCATGAATATATTGGTGGTGCCGAAGCAGCAGTGAAATACCTCAGCGAGCATGGCATAAAAATGCTCCGCGATACAGCGATAAAGATCAATGAGAGTTTTTACCTTGCCGGCCGCAACGACCGCGATTCGAAACGATTTAGTTCGAAAGAAAGGAAAAGCCTGGACCAGATATTGGAAGGCGTTGATCATTCGCTGCCGGTCATAATGATGGATCATCAGCCTTTTAACCTGCAGCAGGTTGAGGATGCCGGTGTGGATTTCCAGTTATCGGGGCATACGCATCACGGGCAGTTGTGGCCATTTAATTATATTACAAAGGCTATTTATGAGGTAAGCTGGGGTTACAAAATGAAAGGTAATTCACAGTTCTATGTTTCGAGCGGTTATGGTGGATGGGGACCACCGGTACGTACCGGCAACCGGCCCGAAATACTGGATATTTACATCACTTTCGAGTAATTATAGTGACCGGTGCAAGGAGCTAAGTCAACAGGATTGAAATAACCTTCATATTCCCCTGTTAACATAATTCCCAATCACCATGCAGCACTATACACAAAGCACCATGCACTATGCACTAGGCACAAAGCACCAGACACTATGCACCAAGCACTATGCACTAAGCACTAACTGTCATGACCCTCGAATCAGCACGAATCCAATCACCTGTGGGAATTCTTGAAATAACAGGAAGTGATGTTGGAATCCGTTCAATATTGTTTATTAATGAAGCTATTGAACCGACGGAAGTTCCCCCGGTCCTGCAGGGTTGTGTAAATCAACTGAATGAATATTTTGCAGGAACTCGGGATAAATTTGATCTGGTTCTTGATCCTGTTGGAACAGATTTCCAACTCAAAGTTTGGGAGCAACTCCTAACCATCCCTTTTGGGAAAACCATCAGTTACCTGGAACTTGCGCGGCTGACCGGTAGCGAAACCAATACCCGCGCTGTTGGCAATGCCAATGGTAAAAACAAAATTAATATTGTAGTGCCTTGCCACCGCGTGATTGGCAGCAACGGCAAACTTACCGGCTATGGCGGAGGTTTATGGCGAAAAGAAATTCTTCTGAAACTCGAAATGGGGAATACAATGCCGGGATTATTTGCCGGGTTGTGATATGAAGATTACCCTGCTAAACCAAGGTTTCTTACTATGCAGTTGGGGATAGGTTACAGGTTCGGCTATTAGATCAGATGTTTAAGCTTTATACTTTGAGCGATTTGTTTTCTCCAAATAACTCTGCTCCGCAATCCATTAAAAGTTAAAAACCTGCCGCACGCATCTAAAAATATGACGCGTAGGAACAGGAAAAACAGTAATCGGAGAATGACTTTTAATTGCAACCGGACTAAAACAGAATAAACTGTTTATACCCTGTAGAGTCTTTAAAAATTCTCAAACAAGGATTTATAAATTTACAGCAAATATTTTTCATCAAACTCAATTTCGTGTTCTTCCAACAAAGCAATTAATTCATCTCTGAATGGTTTTTCTTTGTGATGATCCTCCTGGTTTTTTACATAATTTATTAAGCGGTCTCTGTCTTTGAACGAATAGGTAAAAGCTCCATAGCCGGTTTGCCAGCCACTGAACAGGGGGAACAGATGTTGCTATTTTATGTGATCTGAACTGGCTAATTTGATATCTTTAACTAATGATGCTAAAGCAACCGAAGGATGTAGGTGTGTTACAATATGTATATGATCGCTGATTCCTCCGATTTGATATAGATGGCAATTTTTATTTTTCAATATGCCCCATATATATTTATAGAGTTCTTCCCGGTTTGTTTTTATAAGAAGTATTTTCCCTGTTTTTAGTGCTGAAAACTATCTGATAGAGAATTTGTGTGAATGTGCTCATGATAAATTTGCTTTTGATGGTTACACATACAAAGATATTAAATCTGAATTCTTTTAGTACAGTACGTAAAATATTGTATAGCCTAATCCTGAAGGGATTGAATATTAATAACCGTGCATGTAATGCATGGTTATTAAAAACATATAACCGACAACCCCGGCAGGGGTTGAATATCATAGTGTATTATCAGCCTGTTTGGTATATTGGGTTATTGACTTGTTCTGTTATTTTTAACCCCTTACGGGGTTTTGATTGTAGCGTATTTTATCCACCATGGGTTACCACCCATGGTTAATCGAATTGAAGCCCTTTGGGCTTCTTCCGCCTATTCCATCGCCCTTGGATCGTGCGTGTTTGTTGATGCGTTTGCCGGGCATTCAATTCTCGGGAAATTCTTTACAGCGCACGTCCGAAATAAAGATGCCAAACAAGGCTTATTTGTGGATTAATTGAAATGAAAAACCTGCCGCCCGCATCAAAAAAATATGACGCGTACGAACAGGAATATAGGATTAACATTTTTCAGGAAATTCAGACAGCCATTTAATTTGCGCCTATATTTCCATGACAGATAACATTAACAGGATTTGCTGAAACCTGGTAAATGTTAATATATCCGACGTAAACCAACCAGTTATCATATGTAATGTCGATGCCGCTGTCGAGCTTACGGATATTGGTAAAGCTTTTTCCCTCGGTTCCTTCCACATTACTGAGTATTTTCACAACAGGTCCGCCACCAATCGTAGTGGTTGAACCCACGTTAATGGTAGCCGGATAAACTTCCCCATTTATAGTGCCTTTAAGTGAAAGAGTCACTAACGTGTTTCCGTTCACTCTTTTTTCGAACAAGGCTGAGCCTGAAACGCCTAAAGCACCTATCGTATCAAGTGCATATGTTTTATTGACAGTGGTTAGCACATTGCCTCCAATATCGCCTTGCGCCAGTATCACACCTGGCTCGTTGCTGCTTTTATACACTTTTAAGTTGCCGTCGTAGGCAATCAGTTGGTTGTATGTCATGGTTGTTACCACTGTTGAGCTTTTGCCGCTTTCGTCAACCGAATTAAGTGAAATAACAGATGCTCCGTTTTCAACTTCCGAATACATGTACAAACCTGCCGGATGTGTTCCCGAAGGAGCATTGGTTAAAACTATTTCGATAGTTGCGCTGTTAGCAGAAGTTTCGATAAATGTTACCTTGCCTGTTACCCCAAGTACATCTTTGGTTCCCAGGTTGTATGATGCGCTGCTCCTGACTGTGGAATCATCTTTTTTACATCCGCTCCCGGCAAAAAGCATTATTACAACTGAAAACATCGCTAAAAGGAGAAATGTATTTTTTGATCTGATCATCTTATAAGGAATTATTTTTCCGCAACTGGCGGAACAGGTGTGAATACTTTTCACAATGCAAAGGTAACTGCTGCGGTTCCTGAATTTGTTACACTTTTTTGTGGAAGTTTTACATGATTCACACATCAGTCATGCATGATTAAAAAAAGTTTGTAATTAGATTCGGCGACTATAAGATTAAAAGAGAATTATGCAGGAGGTAGGGTGATAATACCGGCACGTGCCGGGGGGTACGCTTGCTGAGCTATATCGGGCATATCTTATACCTGCTGGTTTTTATCGCCCGGTTGCATAAAAAAGTTGAAGATGACCCGGCTAAACCAAGGCTTATTATTACGGAGTCGGAGTTAGGGTAGGTTTGGGTATTAGTCGTTGATATCAAATATTTATTTGATCTCAATAAAACTTTATTGCTAAATTTCTGATATTTGTAATGACAAACCATCAGAAAATCTATATAGAAAATGGAATCAAATGAAATTGTAAGGGAACAAATATTTCAGATCATTGAGAACCAAAGGAATTCAGATGATCCAAAGGAAACCAATCTGACTTATAAAAGACTGGTTGATATGGGATATACCGATTATGAAACCAAACAATTGATCGGACAGTGTGTAGCGGTTGAAATATATGATGTATTTACAAATAGAAAGCCATTTGATAAAGATAGATATGTCAGGAATTTAAATAAGCTTCCTCAAGAACCATTTAATTTAGAGACATGAATATCGAATTTACAAAAGACCAGTATGTAACTCTATTAAAGCTTATGTACTGCGGTGAATGGGCCATAAACAGTTACAAGACCCGTGAGGATAAAGTTTATCAGGAGACAAATAGATTTGAGCAATATGTGTTTTCTTTTGCAAAAGAATTTAAACTTGATAAGTGGATTGAATACGATGATGAACTTAAAAAGTATTTCCCTACTGCTTTAATGGAGGAAAGCATTCATAAACATATTGACAAGTATAACGAACAGCAAAAGAAATTATAGCCGTCAAGTCTCATTTGGAATTATCATTTTTTGATCTCATCCAAAACACTCTTCTCCACAATCCTACCAACCGGGTACATATTCATCCGGCTATCCGCGTAAGGCGATTTCTGATAGAACCAATTCAGCATTTCATCCGGGTTAGCCGCAAAAGCTTTATCCGATGCTTTTTTCTGTTCAAACTCCGCTTTGAGCGCCGGGTTTTTCTGTATCATCTCGCGTGCCATGGTTTCCATTACATACGATTCAGCATATTCCTTCTGTTCAAAGTATGCATCAAAAAAGCCCCAGGCAGCATACGAATCGGGTGATGCAGGTTCCAGCAAATGGGCAATAATCCTGGCGCTGCGCTGGTTCATTTCAACCATCATTGTTCCGGCAGGGAATGTGTGTTGCCCGATTGTATCAGTAATCGTGTAAGTTAGTTTGTGATGTCCCTCAAAGGCATTCTGCTGCCAACGGATATTGCTGAAACGACTCAGTTTTACGTTGCAGGTAACTTCATGAGGCAGGGGCGTCATTTTTATCCCGTGCATCTTCATCCGCTCAATTATCAGTCCGCATTGCGGCGGGATCAGATAAGCTTCCGGAAGGCTTACAAACTTATCAGCTTTGCAATCCGGGAATAAGGTAAGCTGCCAGTTGGCTGGCTTTTGGTTGTTGTATTTAAACCAAAGTCCGCCGGTCAGATCGCTGGTGTCGATGGTATATTCAAATCCCAGGAATTCAATCTGAGTACTGTCGGCAAACGATTCGGTGAAGTTTACCGGGAAAGGCTCTTTTCTGAATTGTTCGCCCGCTGTGTACGCATCGGCTTTGGCTACAAGGGTTTGCAGCGTTTTATATTCCCGGTTCATCAATTCAAGCGTATGTGTCAGCATGGCGTAGGTGCTGCTAACTCTTATTTTATAAGGTTTAAGCATATGTGTTTCGATAAGAAGCCCGGGGCGGTTTTGAACGGAAGTGTATCCTGTGGAAAGCATAGGCGGTGCTACACCTACAGTGAGCCCACTTCGCGGATCGTGCCAGTTACGGAACTGAACATAAGGAAAAACCGGGAATCCTGATTTTTTCATCTCACCAACCAGGTATTTTTCACAAACATTTTTAGTCCATGTGGTTAAATCTTTCTCCATGCTCCCAAGAGTTTCGAGCGCATATGTCATAGTGTATTGAAAATCAGCGCCATCGGTAACATGGCAATCAACAAAGAAATCCGGAAGCCATTTATTATACAGCTTCAGCCACGATTGCATCTCAGGAGCATCTGCTTTCATAAAGTCGCGGTTCAGGTTCAGATTCTGTGCTGTGGTGCGCCATCCCATTTCTTCCGGCCCGTTCTGGTTGATCCGGTTATAGGGGCTGAATCGTTCATGTCCGTCGGTATTAAATATCGGGATAAATAGTATGGTAACATGATCGAGCAGGCTGGGGTTCTTTTTATAAATGGTTATATCGCGAAGCAGCATCAGGCCTGCATCTTTGCCATCGCTTTCGCCGGCATGAATACAGGCT
>JBBSBT010000056.1:0-10892 GCA_038250985.1 Bacteroidales bacterium | reverse complement strand
ATTTCCGGTACAGGATTGTGAGTGATTTTGACGATCTTAAAAGCCTGCTAAGCATGGATGCGGATCTGAATCCCGGCACCGCCTGCGACGATACAATCGCCGTTGTGCTGACTATCGAAGGAGCACATTCACTGGGCGTAGGGCAGAGGAATACCCTACAATGGGACAGTAATGATCTGGAAATCAAACTTCGGGAAAATATTGCAAAACTAAAAAAGGCAGGTCCTCCCGGAAAGGAGGGAGCATGGTGCCCTTTGTTTATCACTTTGAGTCACCATTTCTGGAACCAACTGGGCGGGCATGCCGTGAGCCTGTGGAAGGTGATCCGTAAAGTTCTGGACCAGACTCCGGGCATTAACAATAAGATTACCTCTCCGGGAGAGTTTGTGGTGGAGGAACTTCTGAGCACAGCCCTTGGCAGCAGAAGGATACTGATAGACTGCGCACATATGAGTATAAAGGTCCGGAGATGGTATTACCAATACCTGTCTCAAAGAAATGATACAGTCCCGGTAATCGTGAGCCATACCGGCATAAACGGAATAGCAACCATGGATGAAGCTGAAATGCACGGCGAACCTGATAAGATACATGATGTTGCCGATGATCTTTACAGTAAAAGTGACGAATTCAATCCCTGGGACGTATTCCTTACGGATGAAGAAATCATAATCATCCATCGTTCGGGAGGTATTATCGGACTGAACCTGGACCAACGGATCATGATGGGAAAAAGAACACTCGACGCAACAAAAAAGCTTGCAAGATTCAAATCTGCTGAGACTGCACGAACTATCTGGATAAAACCGCTGCTAAATCAGATTCTGCATATTGCCGGCCATATTCTGAAAGAAACAGGACAAACGGAAAATATCTGGGAGAATATCAGCATCGGTTCCGACTTTAATGGTATGATAACACCCATTAAAGCGTTTAAAAATGCCGGCAAATTCCCGCTTCTTCACAAAACACTATATGCAGAACTCAAAAAACTGGCAGCCACTGAACCAACCCTGGCCGGCAAAACAGATAACGAAATCCGGGAAATAACAGACCTGATTATGTGGAAAAATAACCTGAAATTCCTGGAAAGGCATTTTCATTGATGGCGGAATGCTAAAATAGCATGCTTTTCATTTTTTTCTTGCTTTCATCTCCATCGGCAAAATACAATTATAAACAAACCTGTTAACAGGAGTATCAATCCCGTATTGCTGTCCAAGCCTGACTACTGTTCCATTTTGATATTCAATCTCCGATGGCTTGCCATCCCAAACATCCCTGGTTAATGACGATGCTGAATGGTATGGATAAGTATCGAGTAACGCAACGGTCTTTTCCACAAAATCCGGTTTAATCTGAATCCCTATTTTTTGAGACAGTTGATAAATTTCATTCAATAAATCAATCATCATTTGACGGGTTTCCTTTAATTCCAGCATTTCGCCGTAGGATGTTTTAGAAATTGCCAATAAGCCTCCTACACATATCGGAATAAATTTTTTCCACAGGGCGGCATTTATATCATTTGATATTTCCGAATTAATTCCAGAGGCATCAAATAGCTCCTTTATTTCCAGAATACGAGGTGTTTTTGAGTTATCAATTTCTCCGAAAAATATATTCGGGGTAACGCCAAAGTGGTTTATTACGCCTGGCGATTCAATTTTACTGAATATCTGGCACAAGCCGCTAATGATATTCCTTTCGTTTATTTGCGTCTTAAGTTCATCAACAGCCAATACGCCATTTTGCAAAGGTAGAATCATTGAATTTTCTCCGGCTATTGATTTCAGTTCTGTAGCAATTTCTTTGATCTGCCAAGCTTTTACCGCCAGCATAATCAAATCGCATACCCCAATATGCTGAATATTTTCGGTTACTTTAACCGCATCAATATGAAAATCACCGAGAATGCTTTTTACAGTGAGACCCTTGGTTTTAATCGCATTCAAATGTTCTCCGCGAGCGAGAAAGGTTACATCAAATCCGGCATCAGCCATTTTCCCGCCAAAGTATCCGCCAACACCGCCGGTTCCTATTATTGCAATTTTCATAGTATTTGAATACATTTATATACTTATCTGTAAATGTACCACAAAAACAATAATGATTTTATTAAGGGAACAAAATTGAAGTGATTATAAGTCCATATGTTTGTCTTCCATGGGGAAAAACTGAAAACAAGTAAAATCCTGCTATGTCCATTTCTATTGCTGCCCGAAGAAGGGAAAAACGGAAAGTGTTTTTTCGCGGTGTGTTATTCTACCGGCCATATTCTGTATCTTTGATTACGAGTTATCCAATAACCTTTAAGCATACTTAATGAAAACCCATGCATTTCTTTTCCTTTTTATAATTACCATATCCTCCACATCCGGGCAGCAAAAAAGCTACAAACGCGGTGTTGCATACGGATACCATTCCGCAGCAGATATGGATGCTGCCTCCGTGGGTATTTCGTGGTGGTACAACTGGGCTGCTCAACCCGATGCAGCTATTCAAAGTACATATTCCAATTACAATGTAGATTTTACGCCACAAGCCTGGAATGCTCCAGGGATCAATGGGGTTAGCAGCTGGGTTGCGCAGGATGATAAAGTAAAATACCTGCTGGGCTTCAACGAGCCCAATTTTAAATCACAGGCCAATATGACTCCTTCGCAGGCCGCAGCAGCATGGCCCCAATTACAGGCTATAGCTGATCTGCATGGCTTAAAATTAGTCAGCCCCGCGGTAAATTATTGCGGGGATTGTGTTGAGGAAAATGGCATTGTTTATAATAATCCGTTTAAATGGCTTGACGATTTCTTTACTGCCTGCGTGGGATGCAGGGTTGATTATATTGCTTTGCACTGGTACGGCGGGGGGAATTCAATGACAGGGTATATTGATGATGCCAGGAAATACGGCAAACCCATCTGGGTAACCGAATTTGCCAACTGGGACAATGCCGTAACCCCCGAAAGCCAGAAAAGCTATTTAGCCGGAACCACTAATTTCCTTGAGCGCGATCCGGATGTGTTCCGTTATTCATGGTTTATAGGAAGAACATCAGGAGGAGTTACAGCATATCCTTACCTGGATTTATATGGCTCAAATGGCACAATGTCAGAGTTAGGCCAGATTTACCTCGACATTCCCGTTTACGACTCGTTAATGGTGTACCAGATTCCGGGTAGAATAGAAGCCGAAGAATATTATAAACAAAGCGGGATATTCTCCGAATTAACCAATGATGCGGACGGGTTTATGAATATTGGTTATACTTCGGCCGGCGACTGGCTGAAATATAAGATCAATGTGACCGAAAGCGGAATTTATACACTCACCAGCAGGTATGCAGGTACATCAGCCGGCAGTTTCGATATATATATTGATGATATAAAGAAGGGAACAGTCTACACTACAAATACTTCAGGATGGCAAAACTGGGCATCCGTTTTAACTCAGCTTAACCTGGCAGCGGGTGTACATATTTTAAAACTGCAGGTGGTAACCCAGGGATTTAATCTGAACTGGCTTGATATCTCAAGGGGAGCAACCGGCATAAATGAAGTTCCGAAGCTGCACCTGGAAGCAGAAGTATATCCAAACCCTGTAATTGATAAGAAATTCAAAATCTCCTTCAATAGTAATTGGTCAGGTAAAGTGAATATCCGGATACTTGATTTAACCGGGAAAGTTGTTTACTCCTACAAAATCGACAAATTAACCAACAGGAGTATCGAGATTGATCTCAGCCAAATAAATAACATGAACAAGGGAATATACAACCTTTCGATCACCGGCAAGGAAGGATGTATGAACAGGAAAATTTCACTTTTTTAATAAGAAAACCAATCGGGTGTTATTGCTATGTGGGTGGTCTGGCATTCCCGGGGTGAAAGACAGCCCTATTTACCTTCGTTAAAGTCAGTTATTATTCCTTTGAAATATTCCCGGTTCCACTTTACACGGGTTGTATACGCAATAGGAAATATCGACAGGGAATCATTTCCGAGCTTTGCCAGAGCCAAGTTTTTTTCATCTTCCGTCCAGTCATTTTCTTTATATAATTCGACCTGCCCCTTAGCGGTAAGAATTACCGGTTGAACTTGTTCCAAATCTCCCCCTTCCTGAGGCGTACTAAAACCTATATGCCTGCTCCTGTTTTTAAAAACAAAATCAGTGACTACAATATATGTAACATTGCTATCATCAATAATGTCTGTTCTGTCCGAGGCCCCTACATATTCAATATTATCCGCCATCCAGTATTCCCATACTTCATTTTCGAGCAAATCATTTTTCGTCAGTTCTTTAAGTTTCTTAGGGTCCATTTCAACTGTTTTTGTGCGGCGATGATCAGCCGGTGTTAGCACTTCCACATTCATCAATGGCGTGACTTATAGAAAATGAGGACTAAAAGGTGTGCCAATCGACTAATTAGCGAACTTACAAAGATTTCGGTCCATTTAACATAAAACACAAAATATTTTTTATTTTGTCAGCACCAATCCTCAACGGATGCCTTCGCCGGGCAAATATTTAAGCTGTTCAATGTTGTGCGACAACATGTTATTTTACGGAATCCCAGGCAAACCTTTGTTAAGGCATAAGCGTCATTTTTACATCTGTTTCACAGCTATCCCTTTATATCAGAAACAATTATGAATAAATTCGGGAATTAAGTTACCTTTGCAAAAAATAAAATTTCAGTTTATAAACCATTCGTTTCGGGCATTAAATACCTGGATATCTTAAACATCCGGTTCAGACTGAGCAAAGCAAAAACTACTCATGGGAAATATTCTGGCCATTGTTGGCCGACCAAATGTCGGGAAAAGTACTTTTTTTAACCGCATGACCGGATCGCTCGAGGCCATAGTGGATCCGACCAGCGGCGTTACACGCGATCGTCATTACGGGCACAGCGACTGGAATGGAATTGAGTTTTCGATTATCGATACCGGCGGTATCGTTGTAGGTGGCGATGATGTGTTCGAAGCTGAAATCGTAAAACAGGTTGAACTGGCCATCGAAGAAGCGGATGTCATCCTTTTTATGGTTGATGCACGCGAAGGCCTTACCCCGCTTGATAAGGATGTTGCCAATATGATCCGCCGTTCGCCTAAAAAAGCGTTCCTGGCCGTAAACAAAATCGACAGCCCCGACAAGTTTCATGAGGTTTCCGATTTTTACAGCCTTGGCTTTAAGGAAATATTCGGCATTTCTTCCTCCAACGGTGGCGGAACAGGCGATTTACTGGATGAAATCGTAAAAGAGTTTAATAAAGACACACCCGAAACCCTTCCTGACCTACCGAAGTTTACCGTCGTTGGTCGGCCTAATGTGGGTAAATCTTCATTTATCAATGCCTTGCTGGGTGTTGAGCGGAATATTGTTACACCAGTTGCCGGAACCACACGCGACAGCATTTACACGCGCTACAATTCGTTCGGTTTCGATTTCCTGCTTGTTGATACGGCCGGTTTGCGTAAAAAATCGAAAGTGTTCGAGAATGTCGAATTCTATTCGGTTATGCGTTCCATCCGGGCGATCGAAAACAGCGAAGTTGTCTTTATTATGATTGATGCCACCCAGGGTTGGGAGTCGCAGGATATGAATATATTCAGGCTGGCACAGAATAACCATAAAGGCATTGTTATTATTGTGAACAAATGGGACCTGGTTGAAAAAGATACACATACTCATAAATATTACGAAGAAGCTATACGTAAAAACATTGCTCCTTTCAGCGATGTCCCCATTGTTTTCACCTCGGTGCTTAACAAACAGCGAATTCACAAAGCCCTCGAAGAAGCCACTGCTGTATACGAAAATCGCCGGAAACACATCCCCACACGCAAGTTGAACGACGTTCTTCTGCCCATATTTGCAGGCACACCTCCCCCGTTTTTAAAAGGGAAAGAAGTGAAAATAAAATATGTAACCCAAATCAAAACTCATTATCCCACCTTTGTTATTTTCTGCAACCTGCCGCAATATGTGAAGGATCCTTACAAACGATTTGCCGAAAACCGGATACGTGAAGAATTTAACTTTACAGGATCTCCCATGGAGGTTTATTTCAGGAAAAAGTAAACAATTTCGGATGTAGGATTAATAATGCCGGAATGCGGATGTTAAAACTAAAATCGTAAATCCGAAATTGTAAATCGTAAATTCAAAATCCAGAGGATTTTTATTTAGATGGGAAACGAAACTTTACGGATTGATAAATGGCTATGGGAAGTGCGGCTGTTCAAGTCGCGGAGCCTGGCTACCGATGCGTGTAAAGCCGGGAAAGTGAAAATAGACGGCAGTAACATAAAAGCATCAAAAGAAATCAAGGAAGGCGATGTGATCATTGTAAGCCTGAACCCGCTTTTCAAAACGGTTCGCGTTAAACAATTCCCCAAAAGCCGGGTTAACGCAAAACTGGTCCCTGATTTTATGGAAGACATGACGCTACAGGCTGAATACGATCGTGTGAAACTGATAGGCGAAACCAACAGCGAATACCGCGACCGCGGAATCGGCCGCCCCACTAAAAAACAACGCCGCGTTATCGATCAGCTGAAGAGCAGTAAGGATTCGTGGTAGGGGATTAGTTAAAGGGAAAAAGTTAATAGAAAATAGTTTGAAACATTTCAGATTTCGTTAATTCAACACACGGCAATTTATCCTGTTAAATTCCCTGAACCTTTAACTATTTCAAAATTATATTGAAAGAAACTCAATGAGAACTCAATAATCCGGAGATAACTTCTGTTTCATAACACTATTTGCATTTTAAGAAATCGAAAATAAAAATAAAAACATGAAAACAATCGGGCTTATAGGTGGAATGTCATGGGAAAGTTCAGACCTCTACTATCAGATAATAAACAGAAAAGTACAGGAAATATTAGGTGGGGTTCATTCATGCGAGTGCCTTATGTATTCGGTTGACTTTGCCGAAATAGCAGACTGGCAGCACAAAGGGGAATGGGACCTGCTGTCCGAAAAAATGATTTCTGCAGCTCATAAGCTCGAACTTGGCGGAGCTGACATAATTGTACTCTGCACAAACACCATGCACAAAGTGGCTGTCGATATTGAAAATAATATCAGGATTCCATTGCTGCATATTGTTGATGCGACAGCTGAAGAGATTCAAAAAAAGTCGTATAAAAAACTTGGTTTATTGGCGACACGATTTTCGATGGAAGAAGATTTCCTTACATCACGTTACAGGGAAAAATTTGGCATCGAAACCATAATTCCGGACGAAAATGACCGCAAGGATGTTCACCGGATAATTTATGAAGAACTTGTAAAAGGAATTATTTCGGACAAATCAAAACAACGATACCTGGAGATTATCGAAAAACTAATCCGAAACGGGGCTGAAGCAATAATTTCAGGCTGCACGGAAATAGAACTTTTAATCAAACCAGGAGATATAAGCGTGGACTTATTCCAGACAACGAAAATTCATGCAGAAAAGGTGGTGGAAATCGCACTGAGACAATAAAAAAAGTAGCTGAAAAGGACAAAGTATATAACTTATACCCGCTTGTACATAAACCCGTAACAGTTTCAAACGCTTCAAACTTTTCAAACCAGAAAACTAATCAACAAGCAATACCAGCCCTTTCAGGTACTCCCCTTCCTGGTGAAAAATATTAACCGGGTGATCGGGTGGCTGTGAAAGATGATGAATAATCCTCACCTGGCGGCCGGCATCAATGGCTGCAGCAGTTACTGCCGAAGTAAACATCTGCCTGTCGACCACCTGTGAACAGGAGAATGTAAACAATATACCCCCGCTCCTGATCTTTGCCAATGCAACGGCATTAATGCTGCGATAGCCTTTCAGGGCCTGGTTCCGTGAAGCCACATTTTTGGCATAAGCCGGCGGATCCAGAACAATTAAGTCGTAAACACCCTGATCCATAGTATCAATATATTTCCGGGCATCGGAAGTAATGCAGGCATATTCAGGGGAATCATACCCATTGAGTTTCATATTTTTTTCGGCAACGGCAATGGCAGGTGCCGAACTATCGACCGTATGCACAAGCCTTGCACCGGCCCTGGCTGCATATACCGAAAAACCGCCAGTATATCCAAACATATTCAATACATTTCTTCCGCCGGCAAAGTTTGCCAGCAATTCGCGATTTTCGCGCTGATCAACGAAAAAGCCGGTTTTCTGACCGCTGACCGCATCCACATAAAACCGGAGTCCGTTCTCAATAATTTCGTATGTTCCGACATCTCCTGCCAGGAAACCATCTTCTACCTTTTGGCCTGTCATTTTACGAATGGACTCAGAACTTTTATCGTAAACAGTTGTAATTTTGCCTTCGCTTACTGCAATAATAGCATCAGCAATTATTTGCCTGATATCATGCATTCCGGTTGAATGAGCCTGCAGAACCGCCAAAGTGCCGTAAACATCTACGATGAGCCCGGGTAAGCTATCACCTTCGTTGTGAACCAGGCGAAAAGCATTTGTTAGCGGATTATCAATAAGCCCGACAGATTTGCGTACCTGCCAGGCTTCCCTGATTTTTCCATACCAGAATTCCCGGTTAATTTCCTGTCTTTTAAAGGTAAACAACTTAACGGCAAGCGATCCCGGCATACAATGGCCGGTTGCCAGGTAGGCCCCTGCCGAAGAAAAACACTCCGCAATATCGCCTTCCGCCGGTTTTCCAACAGTTTTTTCAATAGCCCCTGAAAATATCCAGGGATGGAAACGCAATACCGGGCCTTCTTTTCCGGGCTTTAGGATAATTTGGGGATAGGTAGTCATAGTTAAGAATATTGTGGCAAAGATAACGAAAAGCAGATCAGTTCCGGAAACCCCAGCCTTAACCTGGTCGGTAACGATTGGAAGTGGTTAGTTTGCGATTACATCCACATTATTTTAATTGCGAAAATCAGACCTTCAATTTATTATCATTTTACCATCATTTGAAAACAAAAAAAGCCAGGCCCGAAAATTGAATAAAAAAACCCGATATAATAATGGTTCTAAAAGTTTTTATCTTGCTTTTTTAGCCAAATCACCATAGAAAAAATAATTATTTTCTTTAAATACAATACTTATCGTATTTTTTTTTATATTTGCTACAAATATTTTTTTGACTGAAATGCTTGTCTTTATTAATTTCCTCAATAAAATAAATCAATTTTACGTAAAAATAAATTAAATTTATATAATTGATTGTACCTTTGCTTGTTCATTAACCTAAAACCTAAATGAAATTATGAAAAAATTATTGTTATTGATGTTGATTCCGGCCATGTTGTTGACCGCGAGTTGCAATAAGACGAAAGAAGAAAATGCAAGGCTTAAAGCCAAAAACGACAGTCTTCTTGCCCTTGGTTATCAAAAGGACACAACCGTTATGGAATTTGTAAGAGCCTTCAACGAGATTCAGGCGAACCTCGACTCTATCAAGATGAAAGAGAATATTATCGGTCAGAACACCAAGGGTGGTACCGAAGTACAGGCAAGCGCACGCGAGCAAATCACCGGTGATATCAATGCTATTTATCAGATGTTGCAGAAGAATCGTGCAGCCGTAGCTTCGTTGAGCAGGAAACTCAAATCATCTAACACCAAGAACGCAGAACTTGAGAAAATGATCGAGAATCTGAATGCTGCTATTGCTGAGAAAGATGCTGAAATTGCAGATCTGAAAGATCAGTTAGGCAAATTAAACATCAAGGTAGCCGATCTGGGCAACCAGGTAACCAATCTGAATACTAGCCTGGATAACGTCAGTGCAGACAACAAAGCCAAACAACTGGTTATTGACGAAAAAACAGCTGCCCTCAATACAGGTTATTATGTTATGGGTACTGCTAAAGAGCTTATGGACAAAAAGATTATTGACAAAACAGGCGGTTTTATCGGTCTTGGACGCACCAAAACCTTAACACCTGAATTTGATAAATCCAATTTCACAAAAATCGATATTACTACACTGACCGAAATTCCTGTTAATGCTAAGAAAGCAACTTTACTTTCAACTCATCCTTCAAATTCCTACAAATTTGAAAGTGCTGACAATAAAAAAGTTGACAAACTGGTTATTCTGAACTACGGCAATTTCTGGAATAAGAGCAAATATCTTGTGATTATCACCAAATAAAACATCCTATTTATAACAAAAAAACCGGTTCCGAAAGAAACCGGTTTTTTTGTGTTGTGTACTTTTCAACTCACATATTCAGATTATTTTCTTAACTCTTACCCGGAAGAATAAAATACTATATTTGCGCATGAATAGAAAAACCCTCCTTAGTGTTGCAGTATTGCTTACAATGCTGCAAGCCTGTGCCCAGACTACACGGAATACCACAATTTCCGCCAAACAGCCTTTCGTAGCCATGTTCTACAATGTTGAAAATTTTTACGATACACAAAACGACCCCAAAACCAACGATGACGAATTTACTCCTGCCGGAAAAGTGCCATGGACAGAAGAACGTCTCGAAACTAAGATTAAGCACATAGGTCAGGTAATATCTGATATTGCAAATCCTGCTATGCCTGACCTTATAGGTTTTGCAGAAGTTGAAAACCAGCAGGTACTCGAAATGCTTACCTCTTCAGCCGGGCTCAGCAAAGCAAAATACAGTATTGTACATTACGATAGTCCTGACGAACGGGGAATTGATGTGGCTTTGCTATATAACCCTGCAACATTTAAAGTTATTTCTTCAGAACCACTGCATGTTACATTACCGGATAACGACCTCACACGAGATATTTTATATATAAAAGGAAAACTTAATTCGGGTGAGATACTTCATGTTTTTATCAACCACTGGCCATCGCGGCGTGAAGGATCTGAAATTTCAGCAGAAAAACGTATGGATGCAGCCAAGGTATTAAGGGCTAAGCT
>JBBSBT010000055.1:0-10901 GCA_038250985.1 Bacteroidales bacterium | reverse complement strand
TTAATAGAAATCTTTGCTTTTGCTCCTAAGGGTATTATCATACTGTGCTTACCCGGCGTTACTTTTACAACATAGCTATTTACAATGTTTTCCCGGTGAAAATTTGCCAAATCATCTCCATTTAGTTTAAGAATGCTTTTACTATCCTTGTCTGTTAACTCTATCCCTATTAAAAACGAACCATAAACATCTACACCTTCAACACGAAACACTTGAAATGAGAGTGAATTATCTGATATTTTTGCGTGTTCAATTTCAATCTTAGGTTTTATTGATTTATTATGCAAGTCTCCCCACACACCACCATGAAAATACTGATTGGTAAACAAAGTGATAAACAGAATTATAATTGAACCTGTAAACACTATTCTGTGCAACACATTCAATTTTAATGGCAAAACGCCGGATCCTAACCAATTAAACCATTTGTAATGGGTAATTTTATATTGCCTGTTGATAAGAAAATAATCAACAGATAATTTACCGCTACCCGATAAAAAAATGGTAAATCCGGCAGCAATTCCAAGAATTCCGATTTGCCATTCATCTAAACACGTAGTTCCTAACCAGCCGGCACCTAATAAAATACCCATTGCCAGGCCAAACACAAAAATACTCATCATCCTGGTAAATAATCCCAGCATAATAAATAGTCCGACAATTGCTTCTACAACTGTAAATATCGCCATCGCCCACCACAGTAAATCGGGAGTGGAAACAAGATATTGGATAATTGGTTTTATGCCTAATGCGTTAGGTAAGAAATGATTGAATTTTTCACCGATATAGCCAGCTGCCTCTGGATCAAATTTATTCTCTAATATTAACCTGCGCCAGAAAGCTGAAAAATATGTCCAACCTACAACCAAACGTAGTGACAATGTAAAAAGTCCTGCCATGTTAAATGGCTGAATTGAATTTTGATTATTCATTGCTTTTTTTGTATGAATGAAAGATTTCACTATTTATAACAAGTCTTTTAACTGCCTTATAAATGATTCGGTGTTATAATCCGCCAGGCCTTCATGCTTTAATACTACTTTCCCGTCTTTGTTAATAATAACCGTGGTGGGTAAAGTGCCACTGAAGATTTCATTGGGAATGGCTCCTGAACGGGTGTATAAAGGAATGGTAAAATGATTTTTTTCAAGATACTTTATCGCTTTTGACTTGTCTTCATCTTCGCTAATAAACAGAAAAACAAACCTGTCATCATTTTGCAGTTTCTTGTACAACTCATCTAAAGAAGGCATTTCGGCACGGCATGGCGGACACCAGGATGCCCAAAAATTGATGAATACAACCTTGCCTTTTAACCCGGCAGTAGCAGCAGTTATTCCTGCTGAATTTGTAAAGGAAAAAGAAGCCGTTTCAGGTAAATTATTTGCCCCGTTTTTCTCTATTTCTGCTTTAAACAAACCAACTGAAACCAATTGTTGTAATAGAAAGGACTTTGCATCCGGAACGAAAACAATGATAACAAGTAAGCCAATAAGCAAAACGCTTAGCCCTCTTTTTTTTACTGCACTATAAAAAAATTTTAAACTCATAAATTGTAATGATTTAATAATAAATCCTATTTTATTCTTATTCGCACCTTGCCCTCTTAAACAGCAACAAAAGTGCCTCTGAGTTCTGCGCTAACGGGACGATGCTTTGCCAGGTACGTTCTCATCGCCTCTATAGCCCGTTCCGGCCGGTTTTCCCGATTGCGTCCATATTTTTCGGGAACTCCCTGCATGGTGACGAATGCTGCTGTGTAGTATTGGCCTGGCTTTGCTTCATCCTTGCCAATAAAGATTTTCTGAATACGTTGCCCGGCCGGATTCTCAATCTTGAAATAAACGTTCAAGCCCAGACAGCGTTTAACATATCCACCCATCTGTTTGTATGGGTCGCACGAGAATGTTCTTTCGAGATTCTCCTCCAGCATCATCCTGAGTTCTTCGCCTGTCAATTCAACAGTTGATACGGGCGGATTCATCGGAATCATATTGTAGAGATCATTTAATGTTATCTTGCCTGGAACAATCGGTGCACCAAAGCGCCAGCCGTTCGAAAAGGCTAATTGCGCCCCGGTAGTTTCCAGCAGAGCCTGAAGGAGAAAATTGTCCATCGTGGATTCCAGTGTCGTTCCCCGGTTGAGTGCGGTGGCTGTTTCACCGACAACTTTTGAGAGTTCATCGTTAAATGGCGCCAGCGCTTCTTTTACCAGCTTTTCCACTGCGGGATCAGGTTCTGTATTGGCTGAAACTTCAATTAACTGATGCCGGTGATCAATAATTTTTCCATCATTTACTTCCACATCAAGGCGACCCAGAAATGAACCGTGGCAGCCCGACTGAATGACGATAGTTTTACCAATGAGAACCGGTTCGGAAAGGCGGTTGTGGGTATGGCCGCTAAGGCAAATATCTATTCCTTGTACTTCTGACAAAAGCTTCAAATCCTGGGGAAACCCAAGATGCGAGATTAAAATAATCAGGTCCACCTTTTCCTCTGTTTGTAAAATATTGATAATTGGTGGAAGTTCATCCTTGCCAAGGGTAAAATAGATTCCTTCGCTGAACGATGGCGGCATGGTTTTATCAATAATGTTCGATGCTATTCCCATAAAGCCAATTCTTAATCCGCCGACTTCTTTTACAACATATGAAGGGAAGACAGGCTTGTTTGTCGCTTTATCGAAAATATTAATTGCGAGCATAGGGTAACTGAGTTCAGCAACCCGTTGTTGAAAAACCTCCGGGCCATAGGCAAACTCCCAATGTGCGGTCATAGCATCTATTCCCATTGAGTTTAGTATCGGGATCAACGCCTTTCCCCGGGTTTTCTGTGCCGGGAAAGTGCCCTGGAAAGTATCGCCGCAATCGCAAAAAAGGCAATTATTACTATCGGCCCGAATCTGTTTTACAAGAGCAGCAATGCGGGCATAACCTCCTGTTTTACGATATACCGCATGGTCGCCTTCCCAGAACATTTCCTGGTGTAAATCAAAATAAGCATGACTGTCGTTCATTTGAACGATAGTTAGCAACGTTCTATTTGACATGATTTATACTCCTTTCATTTCAATATTTCAATATAACTAACCACCAAGCGTAATATCCTGTTTCTGATACCATTGTAGCGCTTGAAAAAAGTGCTCTGGCTTGAAATCAGGCCAGTATTCTTTCACCACGTAAATGTCAGAATAAACAGATTGTACAGGTAAAAATCCGCTTAACCTCGTCATACCTCCCCAGCGGATGATCAGGTCCATCCTCGATATTTCATGAGATTTTAATTTAGTTGTATCACTATTTTGAGTAGGATTGGTCGTTTTCAGGTAACTCAAATCCCATTCCCACCCATAATTCACGAGAAAGTTAACTTTTAGTCCCCCTTTACCGAAGGTTTTCCGGGTGGTAAAAGGGATTAGCTCTTTTGGAAACATCTCTGAATCTGTATTTCCAACCACCAATAAGTCTGCATCTTCCCCGGAGAGTATTTCTGTTGCCTGGATACAGGCATTGGTAAATGCCATTGTTTGCAAAGTCGGTCTTTTGGTATTATCCGTCGTAAATCCATAAAATGTAAGTTCCTTAATTCCGACCTCCTTAGATAGCCTGAAAAGGGCAAGGCCTGGATCGAGGCCCATCGCATATCCCATTTCCTTTGCGAATCCATTGGATCCTGCCCATCTTCTATTTCCATCAGGAATAATCCCAATATGGTTTGGCAACCTTTTTAATGGTTTGGCAACTCTATTAAGCAATCTCATCGTATCCTTGATTGGATTATCTGCTGTCAACATTTTCAATTCTCTCATATATTGTTTGTATTAAATGTACATTAAAGTTGCCTTAAAAACGAAACCAATTCCTTCTTTTCTTGTGTAGCAAGATTTAGCTGTTGTACTAGGTTAAAGAATTCAACAACATCTTCCAGTGTTAACAAACGTCCGTCATGAAGATAAGGAGGAGAGTCCTTTATCCCTCTAAGAGGGAATGTCTTAATGGGTCCTTCGGCCCGGATGTATTGATCATTGATCGTCTGAGCCTTATAAAATCTCTCAACCTGCAGGTCATGCATCTGGTTGTCGGTATAGTAAGGTGCATCATGGCAAACCGCGCACTTAGCTTTCCCAAAAAAGATAGATTGACCTTTTATCTCTGATTCCGTTGCTTTCTTCGGATCGAGCCGACCATAAATATCAAGTTTCGGTGCAGGCGGAAAATCAAGGATAGCCTGGAACTCAGCCATAAAGTGAACCTGACTGCCCCGATCGAGAACGTTTACTCCTTTCTTAGCAGCGGTCAAATGATCTCCATCAAAATAGGCAGCCCGCTGTTCGAATTCTGTAAAATCCTCGACAGTCTTTAAAGCTCGTTGAGACCCAAATAGGCGCTGGATATTTAAGCCGCGCAGCGTAGGGGTTTCGATGCGGTTTCGGTGAGCCTGTGGCCGGATGTCACCAACCAAATGCGTTGCTCCAGAGGTGTGTCCGTTCGCATGGCAGTCAAAACAGGTTACGCCCAGGCTGGGTCGGTCAGTTCGCCGATCTTCGGTAGCATTAAACTGTTGTTGTGGAAACTGGGTAACCAGCAAGCGCAATCCTTCAAGTTGTTTTGGATTCAGAAGCCCATTAAAAATTTCGTAGTAGTTATCGATAGTAATTATCCGCCCTTTCGATACATCACCCAAATCGGGACGAGTGGTCAGATAAATGGGTGGAGCCTGATCAGGAAGAATATGCGCCGGAAGATCAAAATCGAGGTCGAAGCGGACAAGCCTTGGTAGCGTATCAGTAATCATCGGCGGGAAAAGCATACCACCTTCGGCATGATCAGCAAAAGGTAGAGGTTTGTAAGGGAAAACACCCTTTGCATTAATTTGCTCAGGAGTTAACTTTTCAAGATCGGACCAAATAATACCTTGTAGTTTGGCTGTTGGGCCCACCGGTATGGGTTTACCACCTGACATGACAACATCGGAAGAAGTCTTTTTTGAAAGGTCATACCTGGAATTTAATAAATCCTGATGCTCTTTAGCGCGTGAGGCTTTAACTGCCATGCGCTCTGCTTTAATCTGATCAAAAGTTTGTGTCTGGTTAACCGGGCCATAGCTGGAAACAACTTTCCCTTTTTGGGCAAAGACTACTCCAGTAGCAGTGACCAATGCCAATAGAATGAAAACACGAACCACATTTAAGTAAAGATTCTTTTGTTTTTTCATTTTACATGTTTTTACTAATTAATTTTACATTATTGTAAAGCAATTGACTTTTTTTAGCTTCATCTCACCTCCATTCTAAAATGTATATATTCAATATTAGGGTTGTCTGTTTAAGGTCGGTAGTTAGGGTTCACTTCAGAAATTGGAATGGCAATAACCCAGTCCCATGAATTGCCAAGATAAATTGTACCGCCCACGATAGCCGGATTAACAATACCGAACCTGCCCCCTAATTTCTTTTGGCCGATTAACTTCCCGTCCTTTGGATTCACGGCATAAACAGAACTTCCGGTTGAAATATAAAGAACGTCATGATACCATGTGGCAGGCCCCCTGCCAGCTCCTGCTGACCCGGCATCCGGAACCGGCCATGTCCATAACAACTTACCCGTTTTAAGGTCAAATGCCTGGTAAACGCTGTTTACAGGCGTACCCACATAAACCACACCTTTGTGTATCATTGGCATTCCGCCTTTAAATGCGGGTGGTTTCGGACCTTCCCCCATCAATTGAGTCCATAATACTTTCCCAGTATTTGCATCGTATCCGCGAATGCCGGTATTCATAGCATCATTGCCGCTCCCGGTTTTTTTCATACTCACCGCATCCATTACCGCAATGCCATCGGCTACGGCCGGAGAAACGTCACCCATGCCCGTATTTTCTGCATCAGGAATGGTGCCCTGCCATAGTACTTTGCCTGTCGTCGCGTCAAAACAGTAAATAAATGCTTTCAGCGACATGGCTGTATATACCTTTCCATCGTAATAGGCGGGGCTCGACATATTTGCCATACCACCTACTTCGTTTTTCCAAATCTCTTTTCCGGTTTTTGCATCAAGGGCAATTACAGTTCCATCACCCGTAGGGAAAAATATTTTGTCTTCGCCAAAAGCAGGAGAAGGCATCGTGCCGCCCTTCGTTAAATAGTACCATGCGAGTTCCCCTGTATTCTTGTTTAAAGCAAAAACTCCGTTGTAGCTTATATCTCCACCCCGAACTGCCATTCCGGTTTTCTTATACTGTGCAACATTCGTAAAATTAAAGCCAACGCTTCCGGGAGTTACATATACAAGATCGCCAACAACAACGGGAGTTCCCATATACGTATTGCCTACCGGGCTTGTCCGCCAGATAAGCTTTCCGGTTTTAGCATTCAGGGCATATATAAAGTTATCATCGCTTTCGGCATAAACAATTCCATCTACAACGCTTACACCTAATGCATTCCCGTACGACTGGGTTATTGTTGTTAAACTTCCTTTCTCGCCGTAGGCGCTTTCTGCAAAAGCTTTTTCCTCCGAAAGCGGCCATGACCTTGCTTCAGCAAATTGCCACGAAACGCCATTTTTCATCCAGTCCGGAGCGTCATTAGCAACTGTGAAAGCCGCATTATGCTTAGCATTGCCATAACTTTGAATCCATTCGTGCGGGTAAAACGAAACATCATTTTTGTCAGGCATGTTTTCAGGAAAATACACCCTATCATAGGGACCTCCCTTCTGTAGTGGAAGCGGAAAATCATTTTTCGCCTGTGCCTTAATATTGGTTGATATGCCCGGAATCGAAAGTGCAATTAATAGTGCCAATGTTATTTGGATTGTACTTGCTTTCATTGTTTCCTCCTTTTTTAATAGCATTTTGTTTGTCATTGTGTTCTCTTGTCATTCACAATTTTTACTAATCCCCAACGTACATCTTCCGCCAGGTTACTAAATGGATACATTACGGTTCCGGTATAGCCGTTTGTTATAATATCAAATGCCCTCCGGGTCGATAAGCTGAAAACTGAAAAGTCGGGTGGTGGTGGTTCAAAACCTTTTGAAAAAGCCGTCCCCTTGCCATCTGTTCCATGACATTTTGAACAGGTTTCAGTATAGATTATCTGCGCCTCATTTGATGCTGAGTCAGGAATTTTAACTGCAATGGGATCGGGCAAACCTAAAATATGATGTTTCTTATCCAGGTAATCAATCAGGCTTTCTAACTTATACCTGTCGAATACAGTAAAATAAGGCATAGCAGAGCCTGAAACACCACCGGTGAGAATAGTGAGAAGATATGGCCGGGTGGTTCGGATAGCTGCCAGGTCTTCAGGAAGGATGGCAAGGTGTTTTGCTTCTGATCCGTTACCATCTACATTCTCCCCGTGACAAAAAGTGCAGCTTTTACTGTAAATCGTTTCTCCGTTATCATAGGTGGTTTTCAAATCGGATTGGTAGTTGTTAAGGGCTGCAATAGTATAGGGCTGCAATGTTTTTTGATAGGACACAGAATTTGACTGCAATTGCTTTTCAAATGGCATAAACTTTTTGTTCTGAATAAATTGCCGTGCCAAAAGCATTGGAATAATGATGAGCATTAAAAGAGGTACTCCTGTTCTAATACTTAAAGCATCCTTTTTATCCATAGTAAGATATATTATCCACAATAATAAAACGGCGATACCAAGGCCGGTAAATACCGAAACATTGGTAATAAAATCAGGTTTTTCCAATAACGTAGTGTAAAGAATTATCCCGAGAACAAACTGTATCAAAATTCCGGCAACGATCCATTTCAGCATGGCCTTTTTTTTCCTCGTTTCATCTTTTGTTGAAAAAAAATAATGAAACCCCGCGCCGAATACCAAAGAGGCTCCTATAACATGAAGGTATCTGAACAGCCAATGGTATGATATAGGGCCGCTAAGCCTATAACCGTTTTGTACGATCGCCATCCATTTGTCAGCGTTTTCGGCTGTCAGCAATACTGCCACGAATATTCCCGGTACAGCAAGAAGAAAAATAAGGGCAATAACACCAAATGTGAGATGAAGATAATGATGAACATGATTTTTGTGTGCCAGCGCGTCGAAGGATAAGAACGCGATGATCAGGAACACAATAATTAAAATCCAATAAGGGGCAAAAAGATTAATTGCTGTAAAAAAGGGAACGCTGTACCCGATTTGAATTAACAACAAGGGCCCTACACCCAAAACTACTGCGAGACTTTTATGGGCAAGAAACGTTCTTAAAATCTCCTTATCCCATCTCGATTCAGATAGCTTTCCACCCCACCAGGCATCAACAAAATAATAAAGAGCAATAATAGCTGTACCTAACGTGAGAAGTACAAAAAGGATATGCAACGTAAACGTTGTGAACAGAAGCCCGTGCAGCCATTCATCGGGAAGGGGTTTCTTCAGCAGGATATCATGGAGACTATTCATTGTGAACCTCCTTTATTGGCGCAAAACGGGAAGGCGCCGCTATGCTGATTTTTTCATTTGATAGCTGATAAAGAAAACGGGCCATGGTCCTCCGTTCATCCTCTGTTCCTGAAAAAGGAGGCATAAAAGGAACCATCTCATGGGTATGCCCGATTATAACAAAAATTCCATCCTCTGGCCGCCCCTTGACCTTTGTTTTAATATCATTTATACCGCCTATAGTATGGCACATGGAACAATTCTGTGCAAATAGATAGGCGCCCTGTTTGATAACTTCAGGATTATCGGTTATCTTGTTGTACCAGTAAGCATTTTTCAGCATACCGTCTTTTTCTAAAAAAAGACTTTCATTTAGTAATACCTGGTTGGCATACATATAACCGGGCATCAGATAAGGCCCCCTGATAAATTCCCGCACCCGTTCAAATTCCATGACACATACTATACAGAATAATAGCGCCGGGATTATTAGAAATCTGGATGAAAAAACGGAACCTTTTAAAGCAAACAGGGCAAACAGTAATAAAATAAATATGCCAATGGCATTTATTATATAGAAAATTTCAGGCTGCTGTGAAAATCGGGAGCCGAGTATAGAAAAAATTGCATGGGTTTTGAATGTCGATGGAACAACATTAAAATACCAGATGGAGAATATGACTACTCCAATGAATGAAACCAGAAAAACTTTTCCGAACAAGTGCAATGCTTCTTTGCGAAAAACGGATTCCCTACGCGTAAAAAGAAGGAATGCCATTGAAAACGAGGCACCGAGAGCAAAAGCCATACTTGCTCTTAACAACAATTGAGGAATAAAACTTGGATTGAAAAATGCCGACCAGAAGCTTTTGTTCCATGGCCAGCCATCGGTTGTAAGCATGAAGCCTAATATGCCGGTAATCAGAAAAGCCGATGAAATTCCAAGAACTATATAGCTTGCGCCGAGATAAATATGCTTTTTTTTACTTTCGCCTGACCACTTATCCCATGTAAAGTAATAAATAAGAAGGACAATTACCTCTAATGCAAAGACTATCCATTCGGAAAACCACGGCCAGAAGAATATTCTCAGCATAGATCCTATACCGTTGGGGGAGATGGCGCTGGTAATAAACCAGATGCCTACACCGGTTACTGCTCCAATTCCTGTAATGATTATAATATTAACCATCAGAAATTCCTTTGCAAATTTTTCCCAATCACGGGAAGACTTTCTGAAACCGATGTATTCACTAATTACGATAATAGTTATTGCACCAATTGCCAGACCATGACTTATAATAACATGCAAAATGGCATCGAGTCCAATTGTCATGCCATTGCCTAAATATGGTATCTCATAAACGGGAAATTGCATATTCTCCTCCTATTTCTTTTTATTCACATAATGAGCTCTTGGCTGTTTTGAAACAAATTCTGCTACATCCAGTGCCTGTTCAGCAGTAAGGTATGGATTAGTCTTAGGCATATTGTTATAGGCAAAGGCTGCCAGGTTTTCGGGCTTGTTCATCCCGGCACCATCATTGAATGAGGCGCTTCCCCATAACGGAGGCGCTCTCAGAGTGCCCAGTCCGTTATTGCCATGGCAGATTGCACATTGTTGGGCAAAGACCTGTTTTCCATTTGCCGGGTCAGGCATATGGACACTTTTAATAAGCTCGATGCCCAGCCACGGTATTTTACTGTAGATCGGCAAACCTTTGGAAATCCATTGATAATAAGTAACTAAAGCAATCATTTCTTTGCTTTCAGGTGGTAAAGGTTTTCCATTCATGCTTTTTTCGAAACAGCTATTGGTACGCGAAATAAGATCGTTAATGCCTTTAGCCTGCTTTCTGTACTCAGGGTACTTTGTTGCTACTCCAACCAGAGAAAGACCTCCATTCCTGCCGCCTTCTGCAATTCCGCCCTTAAAATGACAGTTATTGCAGTCAAGCTCATTTCCGACGTATCCGGCTGCATATTTTCGTGTATCATCCATAATATTGTAACCGAGCATAACTGCGCCTTTTATGTCTGCAGGCGCATCCTGAAGCCGGGGAGGATTATAAGAAACAGTACCCCCGATTGGTTTTTTTTCCAGGGCAGATGTTTCGATGCCCCTGGCATTGCTGAAGTTAATGAATCTGCTGAAAACAAGCATGAAAACAGCACCAACTATTGCAAATGCAATGATGAAAGCTAAACTGAAAAATATCTTGTTTTTCTCCATTTTTTAACCCTCCTATTGGAACTTGTTTCAATTTAAAGATCATTCAAAACTATACTGCTTCAAATACTGTAAATCAGATAAACAACAAGAAAAATGCCGACTGCCAGGACTGATAGGGTGAGCAATGCATCAAGTATTGACGATGGTTGCCAGGTATCTTCGTCTATTTGTTTTTCAACCTTCTTATACCTGATAAATGCGAGAGCTCCCATCAAAGCGCCCAAACCGACAAGGAATATTCCAACAATTGACGAATAT
>JBBSBT010000054.1:0-10977 GCA_038250985.1 Bacteroidales bacterium | reverse complement strand
CCCGGAGCAAGGCCCGCTACCGGCTTTTATTCGCAAACCAGTTTGTAGTTTTCTCGCCCGAAATATTTGTTCAGATCGAGGATGGGATCATTCGTTCCTTTCCAATGAAAGGCACCATGGATGCATCGTTGCCGGATGCTGAAAATGTCTTACTTTCCGATCGGAAAGAAACTGCTGAACACAGCACTATTGTTGACCTGATCCGCAATGATTTAAGCATGGTTGCTACCGACGTTAAAGTGAATCGTTTCAGGTATATAGAAAAGATTGTAACAAATGAAATGACGTTATTGCAGGTTAGTTCGGAAATTTCAGGTAACTTGCCCCCAAAATACCAGGCCGGCCTGGGTAATATCTTCCGGAAACTTCTGCCTGCAGGTTCCATATCGGGAGCTCCCAAGAAAAAAACACTGGAAATAATCCGCGAAGCCGAAACCTATTCACGTGGTTTTTATACCGGGGTATTCGGGTACTTTGACGGGTCAAAACTCGACTCAGGGGTAATGATACGATTTATTAAGAACGAGAATGAAAAGCTGGTTTTCTGCAGTGGAGGCGGAATAACGGCAAACAGTACTATGTTGAACGAATACAATGAATTAAAAGCTAAAGTCTATGTCCCTTTTATTTGAAACCATCAGGCTGCAGGATGGAGTGCTGCAAAACCTGGAGTATCACAACCTCAGGCTGAATCACACCCGTAAAACACTTTATAAATCACCTGATACTATTGATCTGGAAAAAATAATACAAATCCCTCCCGATTGTACAAAGGGTCTGTATAAATGCAAAGTGGTATACAGCAGGGAAGTGAAAGGAATTGATTTTCAGCTTTATCAACCTCATGTTGTTAAATCACTTCGTATGATTGAAGCGGATACCATTTCGTACAATTACAAATACTCGAACCGAGGCCGCATTAACGAATTACTTGCCAAACGCGAGCGTTTTGATGAAATACTCATCATTAAAAATGGCTATATAACTGATACCAGTTACTCAAATATCATATTTTTTGACGGAGAATATTGGTTCACACCTTCTACTCCTTTGCTCCCCGGCACCATGCGCAGTTTTCTGCTGAAAAATAACCTGATCTCAGAAAAAGTGATCAAAGTTCCCGATCTGAAGTTGTATCAAAAAGCGCGGCTCATTAATGCCATGAATCCGTTTGAGTCGGGCAAGGATATAAAGATTGAAAAAATAGGTTACTGATTTGTTGTCTATTCCCGGATCAGTGAGTATTTAAGCGGGATTTGGGGTTAGATGAGCTGAAATAATTCCCTTTATTTTTTCGGCAATCGCTTTCGGGTCTTTTTCAGCCAGTTCATCCAGGATAAGGGGCGGAGAAATAATCACCTCTACACTGGCCGACTTTATAAGCGAGGTCCCTTTGGGCATAATGTTTCTTGAACCATTAATAGTTACAGGAACCACAGGTACATTTGCTTTAATGGCAAGTTTAAGACTGCCCGGCTTGAAATGTCCCAGCGTACCGTCGCTGCTTCGAGTGCCTTCAGGAAAAATTACAATTGAATGACCTTCCTTCAAGCTGGTGGCAGCCAGGCTGAAAGCGGACAAGGTTTGCCGTGCATCATGCCTGTCGATAAACACACAGCCGAGGGCTTTCATCCACATGCGGAAAACCGGGACTTTCATCAATTCTTTCTTGGCAATGAAACCTTTATCGCGCGGAACAAACCCGATAAGGATAGGTATGTCGAAATTGCTCTGATGATTCGAAACAAAAAGGACTCCTCCTTTAGCCGGCACATTTTCGATCCCTCTCACTTTTATTACAGAACCATTTGCATTGATGGCCTTAGTCGCCCAGTTACGCGCTACAGCATGCGCACAGGAATCCCTTTCCGCGATTTTATTTTGCATACGCAGCCTCGTAAGCCTGAATCTTGGACACAGCAAGTAAAACCAGAGATAGGCAAACCATTGAATTGTTTTTATCACGCGACAACTGCTTTATTTGAATGTGTACCTGCTTTATTCCCGGAATTTAAAATCTAATTAAATCAACTCTCAAATTTAGCGAATTAGAACATTGCATGAAGTAATTTCCTTACAAAATTCAATGATGAATATTTAGCCTTAATAACTTAGTGATCCCAGATAACAGCTTTACGTTTTTTCAAACATTTCCGTATTTCATTAGCAATTTTATTCATCATACTCATACAAGTATGAAAAAAACCGCCTTTACGAAAAGCGGTTTCCTTCAAATCTGTTTTATATTTATTTATGCTTTTACCGCTGCCGCAATTTCAGCTGCCAGCAGTTTCATTTCCTCCGCCGGTAACGTGAGTTTGGGCCGGCTGAAATTAATGTCATCCATTTTTTTAAGCGGAACAAGGTGAATATGGGTATGAGGAACTTCAAGCCCTATCACGGCAACACCCACCCTCAAACAAGGCACAACCGCTTTGATGGCCTTGGCTACTTTCATGGCGAAAGACCAAAGATCTTTATACATCTCATCTTCCATATCGAAGAGATAATCAATTTCCTGCTTCGGGATTACCAGAACATGGCCTTTAGCCAGAGGGTTAATATCCAGGAAAGCGAAAAATCTATCATCTTCAGCAATTTTATACGATGGAATTTCGCCTGAAGCTATACGTGCAAATATTCCTGCCATGACTTTCGGATTAAATGGTTATATCAATTATTTCAAGAGTTATTGACCCGTTCGGTATAGTAATATCAACTTTATTGCCCTTTGCTTTGCCGAGCAGTCCTTTTGCAATGGGTGAAGTTACGGATATTTTCCCGGATTTCAGATCAGCTTCGTTTTCAGGAACCAGGGTATATTTCATTTCAGCATTGTTTTTCAGGTTCTTTAATTTAACCGTCGATAAAATCTGAACCCTGGAAGCATCCATTTTCGACTCGTCAATCGGGCGGGCATTACGTATCATATCCTGGAGTTTCGAAATCCGCATTTCGAGCATCCCCTGCGCATTTTTGGCTGCGTCGTATTCGGCATTCTCCGACAGGTCGCCTTTGTCGCGGGCTTCGGCAATTTGCTGCGAGATAAGAGGTCGCTCCACATGAACCAGATTTTCCAGTTCCAACTTCAGTTTTTCAAATCCTTCTTTCGTGTAATATGTTACCTGTGTCATATCGGTAGCAGTTTATTTTTGATTAAATAAGAAGAAAAGACCCTCTGCTAAAAAGGGTCCTTTCCGTAAATTGATGTAAAAGTGAGCAGATAAATCTGCTATGAGTTTTTTATACCAGCGTCAGATTAAAAAATGGTCTTGCTTATAAATGGGTGTAAAGTTAATAACATTTTGAGCTTCTTTTAAAAAAATTACATAAAAATTAAAATCCCGTATTAAAAATACTTCCGGTTTAGAAGTTCGTTGTAAATTACAGCTTCCCGAAGATTAAATCTCCTGACAATGCGTTCATTCTTTGTCAGTTGCTGCTGCGCAGTATGTCTTTCAACTTCGTTTGATGAAATATTATACGGTAAATCGGCCGACACAGAAGATGTGAACTTATATTCAGGCTTGCCTTCATACTTTTGATTCAATTCTGATTTAGGTTCTGAAAACCTTGAAGCAACTGACGCCACCGGCTGGGTAACCTGCTGAGGTGCAACAACAGGCCGGGGTTCGCCTGTGAATTCGCGAAAAATTTCATCGAACATGGACTTACCTCCACCCTGGTTTCCGGGTATGGGAAGTGGTGAGGATTGGGATGGCCCCCTTGGCGGCAGCCCCTGCGACTGCTGCTTCCGAATAGCTTTTTGCCGTGCCGAATATAAAGAGTATGCCACCCAGGCAACACCTATTAAAACATAAAAAAAATTATCCATTACAAAGGGTTTGAAGAATTGCGTTGTGTAAAAGTACAATATAATGAATAGAAAATGCAATTACGGGTGTTTAAATAATTTACCCTTCATATGCGTATTGCAATTCATTTACTTGCATTTAACCCCTGAAAACGCTTTGCGCTTCCTGGACTTATTGGCTTTCGCAGCCTGCTTCTTAGTCTTTTTCATCATCGCTTTGGCCTCCTTGCTTTGATGGTCGAAGTGCTGCTTACGGGCTTTTTCGTATTCCGCATCTGCTTTTTTATCGGCTTCAGCTTTCTTTTTCTCAGCCACGGATTGCTTGTCACTTTTCAATAATCGGCAACCTGAACCGGTAAATGTAAACGCTGTTAGCATCAGTATTACAGAAATAAGAAACACCCGGCCTTTATACACTGATTTATTCATTTGATTATGTCAGAAAGTAAAGATACTTATGCAATTTTAAACAAGCATATGCGTTTTTAAATTGCTTAGCATTACTTTTACAACGAAAATATTTTAGAATAATTACTTTATGCGGGTTTTAGCAGCGATAATTCTTTTTTTACTGATCGTACCGGGTTGCGGAAAGGACGGGCGACCGCAAATTCCATATGTTTATGTAAATCTTGAATTGTATCCAAATACATTCGACAACATTTCTATCGGCGGATATAAATATATAAATGCAGGCTACAAAGGAATTGTAATTTACCGTATGCTTTCGAACGAATTCATGGTCTACGAGCGCTGCTGTCCTTTCGATCCCGAAAAAACGGGAGCCAGGGTTACAGTAGAAGCATCGGGCCTTACTTGCATCGATTCTGTTTGCATGTCGAGGTTCAATCTTCCTTATGGTACGCCTGAAAGCGGTCCATCCCGATACTCACTTATGCAGTACAGGTATTCGTTTGACGGGGACAGACTGCTGATTTATAACTAAAACTCTGAAACTTAAGATTCCAGATTCAAATTCCACTTTCAAGTTAAAAAACAAAGGGCCATCATGCAAATGACAGCCCTTTGTTTTTTTATAATAATCCGTTGTTTTAATAACGGTAATGATCAGATTTATAAGGTCCTTCAACAGGAGTTGTAATGTAATCCGATTGCTCAGTTGTAAGCTTGGTGAGTTTTACACCTAATTGATCCAGGTGAAGGCGTGCGACTTCTTCGTCGAGGTATTTCGGCAGGCGGTAAACACCCACTTCATAATTGTTTTTCCACAAATCGAGTTGTGCCAGCGTCTGGTTTGAGAATGAGTTACTCATCACAAACGAAGGATGTCCGGTAGCGCATCCCAGGTTCACCAGTCGGCCTTCGGCCAGCATAAAGATAGCATGACCGTCAGGGAAAAGATATTTATCCACCTGGGGTTTAATCTCTATTTTTTGAACACCGGCAAAATTATTGAGTTTATCAACCTGTATTTCGTTATCGAAATGGCCGATATTACAAACAATCGCCTGGTCTTTCATTTTCATCATATGCTCCACAGTGATCACATCCCTGTTGCCGGTTGTGGTAACATAGATATTACCTTCGTCCAAAGCATCTTCAACGGTTTTAATTTCGAAACCTTCCATAGCAGCCTGAAGCGCACAGATAGGATCAATTTCGGTAACAATAACGCGGGCTCCGTAGGCACGCATGGATTTGGCGCTTCCTTTGCCAACATCGCCGTATCCGCAAACAACCACTACTTTACCGGCAAGCATTACGTCGGTGGCGCGTTTTATGCCATCAGCAAGCGATTCGCGGCATCCGTAAAGGTTATCGAATTTCGATTTGGTAACTGAATCGTTTACATTAATGGCAGGAATAAGCAATTCGCCTTTTTCCATCATCTGGTACAAGCGGTGAACGCCGGTTGTGGTTTCTTCCGAAACGCCTTTCCATTCCTTAACAACGCCATGCCATTTGGTTGGGTTTTCAACATAGGTTTCACGCAGAAGATTCATGATCACCTGCTCCTCGTTGTTTGCGCCTTTTTCTTCCAGTGTTTTAGGTTCTTTTTCGGCTGCATATCCTTTGTGAATTAGCAGAGTAGCATCTCCCCCATCGTCAACGATAAGGTTCGGGCCTTTTCCGCCTTCGAAGGTGAGCGCCTGGTTGGTACACCACCAGTATTCTTCGAGCGATTCGCCTTTCCAGGCAAAAACCGGGATACCGGCAGCAGCAATGGCAGCGGCAGCATGATCCTGGGTTGAGAATATATTGCAACTGGCCCAACGCACATCAGCGCCCAGTTCAACCAATGTTTCAATTAATACAGCCGTTTGAATGGTCATATGCAGAGAGCCGGTGATACGGGCGCCTTTCAGCGGTTTTTCGGCCGAATATTTACGGCGGATACTCATCAGACCGGGCATTTCTTTCTCGGCAATTTCAATTTCCTTGCGGCCCCAATCGGCCAGCGTCAAATCACGTACTTTAAATTTCATATTAGTATCAATAGCAGGAGTTTCCATATTTTTTTTAATCTGAGTTTCAGGGGTGCAAAGGTATAATTTTTTTTGAGATAGTATAACTGTATATGAAACCAATTGTTCAACTCCTGAAGTCTTTATGGAATATTCAGGGCTTTAATTGCTTTGGTATCTTATAACTCACGTAATTCTGAAATTATAAATTGTCGGTACGTCTATAGAAAATTTTCTATATCAGATGTATATATCCTGGATTGTTATTCTGAAAGTTTTACTAATTGAATTACGTATGATTTCGATTTCTTGAATGAAGAATACAGAATTAAGAAAAAGCATATGTTTGGAAATCAGAAAAAAAATTAAATTTCCTTACTCCGGATAACGATTTCATTTTAACTTTACTACGCAAAACAATTCAAATACTATTCAATCATATGAATTAATTAACAGCTAAAAGCTAATTTATGAAAAAAATCTACCTGTTTTTGTTATTGATTTCCTTATCATTCAGCGTTTTTAGTCAGACCCAGATCCACCTGAATTTTTTAGCAAAAGATGCACAAACCCAAGCCACTCTTACGCTGGATAGCATATCTGTAAAAAACATAACTGAGGATTGCGATACGATTCTTAGTATAGTATCTGCCAACGAACCGGTTTCCTGGGTAATTCAAAATGTCACCTGGCCTTTAGGTATCGGAGAAATCAAGGCCGGCAGTTCAGCAGAAATCAATATAAATCAAAATTATCCAAACCCATTCAGGGGAGAAACTAATATTACCATTTACAAAAAATCCGCTGGCACCTTGAAACTGTTGCTAACAGATGGATCCGGACGAAAACTGGCAGACTATCAAAATAAACTTGACAAAGGATTCCATTCATTTGAAATTTCATCATCAGCTATTGGAGTATTTGTACTCAATGTATCGGACAGCAAAAACAGTAAATCCATTAAAATTATTAATTCCGGCAAGGGGCATGCATCGAACAGCATAAAATATCTGGGGCAAACACCTGATAATAGCAACAGCATGCTAAAGAGTTCGGAAAATTCAGGTTTTATCTTTTACCTGGGAAACGAAATGAATTATACCGCTCACCTTAATGGTTATATTGATCAAACCATTATTGACAATCCAACCACTGACAGCACATATACTTTTAGCATGACATTGTTAAGTTTACCTTCAGTAGAAACGTATACAGTCACAGATATTATGCAAAACACGGCTACCGGCCATGGCGATGTGACCTCTGATGGAGGCGAAACAGTAACCGCCCGCGGAGTTTGTTGGAATACTACCGGCTCGCCAACCCTTGCTGATAATTTTGCTGAAGATGGCACCGGAACAGGCCCTTTCAGCAGCCTTATAACCGGGTTAACCGCAAACACCCCGTATTATGTCAGGGCCTATGCAACAAATACCAGCGGTACGGCATATGGCGATGAGGTGACCTTTACATCATCACTACCACTTCTCACGACAGAGACGGCAATCCAGGATACATTGCTGTATTGTTATTCGAAACTTCAGGACTACTATGAACTTTTATACCTGTTCGATGCAGTTTATTCAAATACTGTTGCGGCACCGGATGTTTCGTGGACTGATATTTATACCCATGCCCAAACTGCTGAAAATGCAAAGATTTTAATGCTTTGGGCAGATGCATTTGATATAATCTACAAAACAAACCTGGTTATCCAAAGTTCAGAAGTTGTAATTACTGACCCGCAAACTCAGAACCTGGTTAAAGCGCAGGCAAAAGCAATCAGGGCTTATCTCTATTATCCCCTGGTAAATTGGTTTGGAGAGGTTCCCATTGAACAGGGTACATCTGAGGGTGTAATTCCCCGAAATACGATTACAGAAGTTTTAGCTCAGATAATTCAGGATGCAACGGAAGCATCCCAGCTATTACCTTTAAGTTGGAATGTAAATGATAATTTCAGAATTCCTCAGAGTTTTGCAAAAGCATTATTGTCGCGGGCATTTTTGTATTCCAATAATTATAATGAAGCACTTAATCCAGCACAACAAATAATAAACAGCTCAATGTATGCCTTAAATGTAGATCCGGATAACTTTACTTCGGCCGGCTCCGAAATTTTCTGGGGATTTGAAAAAAGTAACAACACATTATTTAATGCTTTTTTCGATAAAGGTTCCTTTGTTCCTGTAATCAGGTATACAGAGTCAATATTAGTTTCGGCTGAAGCCTTGTATAATACAGGAAACCAGACAAGCGCGCTTAATTACATAAATATGTTAATCAACAGGCGTGGCTTACCATTCTTAACCTCACTTACCAGTGATCAGTTATTCCAGCAATGGAATACAGAATTAGCAAAAGAAGGCAGTATGTTTTTAACCTTAAAAAGATTTGGTAAAGCATTACCGATTGTGCAAGGTTTACAGTATAAATTTTTGTTGCCGGTTCCAATGTTTTTTATCATGAGCAATGTCAATCTTACTCAGAATGCCGGTTACTAAAACAAAATAACCAGGCATCACTTATTTCGTTTTCAAGAAAAAGGCTGCTCCGTTTGGGGCAGCCTTTTCGTGTTTATTTCAGCTGGCTGCGATTTTATCCTGGCTAACCTGCAAAGCAAATCCGGATTATTAACAACTTTATGTTTATAGAGGTTTATGGTTTCCCGATCGCCAGATTTGTAATTCGGGTGCTGTAAATATTTTATTTGGTATATTGATATTAATTGGATTTTAAAATTATATCAATAGAGCCCTCTATACCTACATAATTCCGTCCAGACTAAAATGGATATTCTTGCTGAGATTTTTAATGGATTTGTACCCATCCGGACTGCATATTAGCAAAGCGGTATCACCGAAGGTAAACCTGAGTGAGCGGGATTATATTAATCTCGAATTTTTTAAGAAACTATTAAATTCAATAAAATGCCTAGCGTATTTACTATTGAATGAATAAATACAATTGTCCAGAATGCTCTTTTAGGTTGAGCTATTTCTTTCATCATCGCATATATATAATTAAACACAATGCAAATAGTGATCGCAACTATTACCAGATCCATATTACCATTGTAATGACCTAACCCAAACAAAACTGCTGACACAATAATAAAAACACTGTTTGAACTTTTTAATTTATCAACGAAAATATAAAATAGGAAAATTTGAAAAATGAATGTTTCAAATAATGGAGCAAGTATAATAGAAAGCAGTAAGGATTTAATTAATATCAGAAACTCATATAAATCACGTGGTTGTTTAATTACTAAATTAGCTTCAAAAGCCATACCAATGGCCTCAAATAATAGATTAAAAAGTATTTGTATTAAAAAAATAATTATTACACTGTAAATTATCAGTACAGGTTTGTTGTAATGAGCAATAATCCATTGTTTGGGCGAGAATTTCATAGCTGGACTTTAAGCACGGAATGTTGGCAAGTAAATTGGTGAGTAAAATCAATTAAATGAGCCGGTAATTTACAAAAGTATCGTTAAGTTAATAATCATGTGAAACAGAATGCTATATATTAAGCCATGCTTCATGCGGATGAAGCCTAGTATGATACCCGCTGCAATTTGCGGTGCAACAAGGATTAAAGAAAAGGCTATGATATAACGTATATCGCCTGTAAAATTGATCAAGTGCATCAACCCAAATAGTACTGAAGAGCCGTAATAAAAATATTTAAAATTAGAGGTTAAAAATTGTGAAATTCTTTTCATTGTCCAAAAGGAAACGAAAGTAAGTATCACTAATAATATAGCTGAAAATAATAAAATGAATGTATTGTTTCTTTTCAGGAAAAAAACCACTAAAAAAATCACCACGGTTGCCAGGAAAAGCGACAAACTTATTTTGTTGAATCTTAACAACGATCGGAATAGTATCTCTTCATAAACAGGCGCAAGAAGAACACCAATAAGAATTTTCATTTCAAATGCTAACCCGACAGGCTTGTGTGTTATTGCAAATACTGAACAAACTATATACGCGAAAAGGGCTAACACAATGGCCGATATCAAGTATAGACCCAGCAGAAATATAAAATCCCTTGTCTTAGGCCTGACGGTATCCGGAAAGCAGACCGGATTCTTTAAATATAAAAACAGTTCTTGCATATGAAATATTTATAATCTTTTCCCGCACTTTTTCCTTACCTCCAAAACGGAATAACCCTGTCAGAATCAAGCCTCAAATATACAGATTGATGACAATACAGCCACTGAATTAAAAAATAATTTTTATTTACGATAGACCATTTAACAGTGGTGAAAATATCCTGGATTTAATGCTGTCATATAATATAATAGAAGATATGCTGTCTTAACACTTCTTTGGTTTCGTTTTGAAAGTTTGGCTCCCTGCTATAACTTCTTTTTGGAGATTTTTCTATATCTTTGCAAATCAAATATTCCTTTCATAAACACAAGGAGGTTTGAGTTATAAAGAAGGGGGGAGAGAACAGGCTCAGCGAACCCCTGGCAACCACCACCACCCGGTGCGTAAGGTGCCAATACCTGATCCCGATTCCGATAGCTTTCGGGAGGGAAATTATAATTAAAACACACTCCTGCTCCCGGAACCGGAGAAACTGAATGTGTTGAGTTAAAAACTTCTGCCCTGCTGCTTTGTTTAGGTAAGCATGGTTAAACATATTAATGTTATGATAGAAAAGGAAAGTATAGATAAAGTTTTAGAAAATCGTGTTTTAGTACTTGATGGAGCCATG
>JBBSBT010000053.1:0-11046 GCA_038250985.1 Bacteroidales bacterium | reverse complement strand
GCACCAAGCACCATGTCCTTTGCACTGCTATTTTGATATTTTCGACCTACATTGTTCTAAAACACAACCAAGATTTATAAACAGCAATCTGAGTATGAACATGTAGCATAGCAAAGGGAAGGATTCTTAGATGCCTGTATTCCAGGTTCTTTTCAGGGATAATTTTCCAACCGGCTTGCCATGAACTATTGTTTTCTTCAGTGCTTTTTACTCCTTCAATCAACGAATGTGTAATGTTTTCCACCACTTCCAGCATCCTGGCTTTATACTTTTCGGGAACAACAGCATTTTCGTAGATTGAAATTTCATCTAACAAATCCCATTCACTCAGCGAAATTCGGTGCGACTCATCCAATGATATAGTGACATTGTTTTTGTTCGTTTCCTCAACAACCATCGTGGCTAAATCCAGGGATGTTAAGCAGGAATCAATTTTCTCAAGTATTTCGCTGCTTGCCCTGCCCCTGATAATTTCCAGTTGTTTGTCATAGAAATTCTTTTCGATCGTACATTCATCTTTTACCAGAGCAATTGCACATGCGTTACTCATTTCCACGGCGTTCTCCCTGAAATCTTCCAGACAGACGCATGCTTGCATTGCATCCGACATTCGTTTTTCTGCCAGATATGAATTCCTGTACTTTGGGTTATTGGCAAATTTCGCCGACCGGGCCGAATAGTACAATTTATAGTCTTCTAAAATTGGATCCGACATACTTTATTGTTTTATTTACTTAATGCTTAACTTATTGTATTCTTTGACATTACATTCATAGATCAAGTTAACCTGTACCTGGTTGCTGCTGACATGATAGGGCAAAAGGCAAAATCATAAGATCTTTTTTCAATAGTTACACAAAAGTTAATCCGCTTTAAGTATCATTTCCTGAGCCCTATTATCACATTTACAGGATTTATTAAAGCTATTCAAATTTTACCCTATCGATCGACTTTTAAACATTGATTCCGTGTTATACTATGCTGCTTATTTTTCAGGTTTTTAAAGATCTGATTTTACAGAGGCGGTTTTGGTGCCAGGTACAACGAACTATATTCAGTTATCAGGTAGTAATCGCCTATTTTACGCGTGGTTACCGGGCGGGGACTGTCAGCACCCTGCGTATTAACATATACTTTTATCCGTGAACTTCCATCATTCGATTCTATATAGCTGTATAGATTAACTGACATTTCGACATTATACGGAGGTGCTGCAGGCGTGTAATTGTTTTTTGGTGAGGCGCCTTGATAATAAACAAATGGCAGGTAGCTGAGATTTGCAAGTTTTAGCTTTAATTCCGAAATATTGCCCATTACATATCCTTCGTAAGCACCGGGGTTAGTGGTTGCCGGAACCACCAGCGGATTGGTGCAGGCTGCAGTGAGGCATTTCATGCCTTCGACAGGGTATTGCTGGTATATCCGCATGGCCACCAGCATCATCACTGCTGCACCCTGGGGTTTCGTGGCTATCTGGTTGCGAAGCTCCAGAAATTTAGCCAGGGTATGAGGTATTCTGTTTATGCTTACCATCGAGGTGGATTGGGCTTCGTTATAAGCAATTTCGCTTATAATCCCGGTAATAGAGCCGGTTACCGGATCATCATCGGCTGGAAGTTGTTCTCCGGTCGGATCTTGATCAACGTCAGATTTATTGCTTTCATCCTTTTCGCACGAAGAAAAGCTCAGTGATAAAACCAAGGCACTTACTAAAATGAACAGGTATGATTTCATGATGATTTGTTTTAGTGATGGTATTTTTTTAAAAATACATAATATGAACTACCAATAAGCATTGGCATTA
Organism: Bacteroidales bacterium; assembly: GCA_038250985.1. Taxonomy (GTDB): domain Bacteria; phylum Bacteroidota; class Bacteroidia; order Bacteroidales; family UBA4417; genus UBA4417. The sequence continues at coordinate 9,242 of JBBSBT010000053.1, read as the reverse complement.
TTTGCTCAGGTTTTCACAGTTAATCGGGTTACGATCACCTGCCCCGTCGTATTTGAGGGGTTGAAATTTACCACTAACATAATCTTCCTGAAATGTAGCCTGGAAGTATGCACATGTACCTTCTTTGGTTTTAAAAGCTATGGCAGCGCGTATATAACGGTGAAGGATGGCTCCGGTTATTTCACTTCTCCTGATATACCAATCAGCATCCACTATGGCAATCTTCAAAACCTCAGTAGCATTCAGCCAACCTGACTTCCAGTCGTTTGAGTTTTTTAAAGCAGCGATCATACGGCTTTCGGTTGCTGCATCTTTCATTTTGGCCTGAGGAAACATTGCATTTTTTGCCCCGGCATTTTGTGCTGCAAGGTTAAGTTCTTCTGAACTTTTATTGTACACACTGAAGTCATTACCCGAAATTTTTAATTTCCCACTGGCCGCATCGTTGTAATAGCACCTGACCAAAATTTTCAGTTCATGATCTCCGGAAGTTAATTTTGCCAGGTTCTCAGCATAATTTACCGGTCCATCGAATTTTTTACCAAACTCTTTGTACGTAATTTCGGGTGTACCGTAAGCATTGGTATTGTCAGGCAAAGGCACCAGGTCGATTACCAGGAATTTATTTTTCAGTGCATTACCCGAAACCCACATACTTCCAAAGGTCAGTTGTTCCTCCGAAGGTTCCTGGTAGCTGTACAGAGGCGGCTTTAATTCATAAATAAAAACCTCAACTTCGAGTTTCGCTTCAGCTTTGGCTTTATAAATTTCCTGCACAGTTGAAGGGAGATATGCTACAGCATAAATAGGGTCGCCTGCTTTGAACCCGGTTTTCATTTCAGCGGGCTGTAAAGGATCAATTGGTGAGGATGAGAAAATAATTTCACCAGCGTTTTGGGCAATTGTTTCAGACATAATTGAAAGCATTAGAGTGATTATTAACAGAGATGATTTCATGGCTATAAGGTATTAAATGATTAATAGATAAGCTATTGCGCTCCATATCCGGTAACATTACCGAACAGGCTGAGTGCATCGTGCCAGGGATATTTATTGGCAAACATGGTAACGCTCGACGACATAGTCCCCTGAATATTCATTCCCATGGCCGAACGCATTTGATTAGCCGACGAATTACGGTCCAGATCAGTTTTTTCGCTGTACCGGGCACTCAGGTAACCTTCCAGGTAGGCTTTGTTCACTTTGAGGTCTTTAGGTATCTCGTTTCGGTTACCGTTAGCGCTGGCAACTTCAAGATCGCCGAAATCCCCTGCATCAATCCTGAGCCGGGTGTTGCTGGCAGGGCTGTAATGCAAGTCTTTGTCCTTGTTCACAAAGAAAATATTATTATCAATATTCACCCACTCATCTTTATTGAACCGGGTATGATCGACGCCAGCTAAAATGGAAGCACCAATAATATTGTGATGAATATTGTACTTGCATTTTGTCATCACTCTTACTCCATACCCCATATCCTGGAAATCTTTTGTCCGGCTCCAGTTGAAAAGGATCGTATTATTAGCTACTTCAACTTCTCCGCACAGAGCCATAGTTTTGGGTCCTCCGGTGCTGGCGCAGGTACCATAAATTTCGATGGCTGCCATACGGTTTCCGACAAAAATATTATTTTTCACGGTGAATTTCCCGCTGCGATGGCCAGCCTGCAATGCAAAACTGGCTCCATTAAGGAAAACACAATTCTGAACCGTAACATCTCCGCCGGTGGTTGCACTTACAAACGAAAGCATTGGCTCGTCAACTGTAGGATAACCGACAGGTGGATTCTCGGTAGGTGAAAGCAGCCTGCCTTTTTCAATTCCAGTCACAAATCCTTCCTTCGTGCTGTAGGCGTTGCGCTCACCGGCATCGAACACGATATGATCGATAACGGTACCAGCTACATCTTTGGTGAACCGCAGAAGCGCTTTCCGCGTGGAGCGGGCACTCTCGTTACCAGGTTGTATTAAGGTCGGATGGGCAACAATATCCTGGGTAGCAAAGTCCTCATCATAGCTGCCAAATATTTTAACCGGTTTGTCGCTCTCAATAAATCCGACTCCCAATGTTCCCACATCAACACCACCTGCAACACGAATTTCAGTTCCTGGTGAGGCAACAGTAATCGCTTTATCAATGTTTTTTAACGGGGATTCTTTGGTGCCTTCGTTTTTATTACTTCCTTTGGATACAGAAACATAAAGTGTTTTGCTATTTGCCGAAGGAGTAGCCGACGGAGAAGATCCAGAACCGGAAGTACCGGAAGAAGAATTGCCATTCCCTATGTTTTCGGCACTTTTCTCAGCTTTGTTTTCAAGGTCATTTGTTGTTTTGTTTACCGTTTTGTCAGCTTTATTCTCGACTGATTTCTCAGTTTTAGAAACAACCTTTTTACTAACGCTCTTCAGGTTTCCAAGCTGTGCATTCGCTGAAAACGTGAAACATAGCACTATTGCAGGTACAAGGAAAAATAATTTTGCTTTCATATGCTTTCAAATTTATTGGTTTATAACTCTTGGATTATTTTGATTTTATATTCAACCTGACTACTTGCTTTTGTATTCGTATCTTCTCCCATGCTTTTCATACAGTAACGGTATACAAATATTTTATAAGTGCGTAATGACCGTAACAAGCATGGCCGGTATTATTTTTACATGGTTCATTGCTTCGTAAGTTGATTATACAAAGCTATAATCACCCAGGATGAATGAGTTGCGTATTTTAACTGGTTTTAAGTAGGGGATTTTACGGATACCGGCAATTTAAATGTCAAAAAAAGAAGGTTCTGTTTTAGAACAGTGTAGGTCAGAAAATACAAAATAGCAGTGCAAGGACATGGTGCTTTGTGCATGGTGGTCTGCAATTTGAATTTGGTATAAGTATGTTTTTTTAAATCAATTTTACTATGCAGTCATCCCGATAGCTATCGGGACTAAGCACTAAGCAGCACTATGCACTTAAAAATCAATTACCCACAATCTCCTATAATACAACCAAAATGAGTTACTTATTCATACTTATACTTGCCGTGTATTGCATTATTTATGCAAAAGCTGAGATTGGACATATTGTCCTTATCACAAAATATTAATTACTGGTTATTTTCTTCCGGGGAGAAGTAACTGACTCAAATTTCCAACCGTATTATCTAAGGTTGATTGGTGTCCTTCCCTCCAAGTTCGGGAATGGTAAGGGTAAAGGTACTACCCTTCCCTTTTTCACTTTTAATATGTAATTTACCCGCTATTTTAATCAACAATTCCTTACAGAGCATCAAACCAAGCCCGGCCCCTTTTTCGCCTTCCGCATCAGGTTTACTGCTAACATATGTGCCTATGTTCATAATTATTTCCGCTTCTTTGGCGTCCATTCCCATTCCAAAGTCAGTGACTGAAATTTTGACTGAATTTTCGTTTCGGAATGCAATGATTTCGATCTTTCCTCCTTCGTGGCTATACTTAATAGCATTGGTAATCAGGTTGCGCAGCACTGTAGTCAGGATGTCAAAATCACTCACAACCAACAGATTTTCAGGAATTTTAATTATGGCGTCTATATGCTTACGATGCAGTTGAGTTTGTACCTGGGAGATGTTTTCTGCAATAAGGTCAGGAATATTAATTTCAACCGGATTAATTGCAATGAGGTTTCGCTGCGATTTGGCCCAATCGAGTAAATTACGGAATAAGCCCTTCATCCCGTTTGCTGAAATCGACATTTCGCTTACGTAATACCTGAGTTGCTGTGATGAGATGGCATCAAAATTTGTATTCATCACATTAGTAATATTGGTAAAAGCTGAAACTGAATTTTTCAGATCATGAGATACAATGGAGAAAATTTTATCCTTGGTGTTATTGAGTTCGTTTAATTTAATGTTTATTGCCGAAAGCTGTTGCTGCGACCTTTTTTTAATCAGGTAACGGCTATAAATCAATGCTGACAATACAAGCAAAAATATCGATAAACCTATTAATGAATATCTGAACTGGTTTGCTTTTTGTAATTGAAGCTGCTGCTCTAGTTTTTCGCGGGTCAGGTTGGCTAATTGTTTTTCCTTTTCGGCTGTTTCGTACTTAGCCTGAAGCTCGAGAATTTTCGAAGCATTAGTCTCTTTAAATGCGGAGTCATTAAGCGCCTGGTACAAAGCAGCATATTTTAAAGCCTGCTCATGATTTCCTTTCCCGCTATAAAATTCCTGCAGATTTTTACAGTTCAGCATGATCAGCTTATAATCGCCGATTTCTTTTGCCTTTTCCAGGCTTTGAAGCAACAGTTTTTCACTTTGTGATCCATTTTTTCCCATTCCGATTGCGCCCAGATTATTCAGTGCATTAGCTTCGGCTTCTTTGTCCCCGACTTTACGGGCGAGCGCTAATGACTGATTATAGTAATATCGCGCCCTGGCAGTGTCTCCATCTTGCTTACAAATCACACCCATATTGCTGTATATCCCTGCAAGCCCTTTATCCTCAACCTTTAATAGCGTTTTAATTTCGAGTGACTTCAGAAAATACTCTTTCGCTTTCACGAAATTATTCTGCTCAAAGTATGTATTCCCCATATTCATTAATACTCCTGATTCACCAGCCTTGTTTCCCGCATTTTGATGGATAGTGAGAGCCTCGTTAAGGTAATCGATCGATTGTTTGTAATTATGAAACTTGTTGCTGACATTGCTCATATTGCTTAGTGCAAATGCCCTGAGTTTATCATTATGTATATTGGTCGCCATTTGTAACGTCCTGAAAAAGTAACTACTGGATTCATAGTAATTACCCATCCGGTAATACATGCCTCCTATATTCAAAAGGTTGTTGGTAATACCCAGGCTATCACCTATCCGCTCACGCATGTTGAGAGATTCGAGGTAATACTGGATCGCAGTTTTGTTTTCGTTGCGCTGAGTATATACCTGTCCGATAATAGCATAAGCTTTCCCGGCAGACAACCAGGCATTATCGCGCCGGTAATATGAAATGGCTGTTTTAAGATTGGATATCAGCCCATCCGAATTTCCCAGTGATTTCTCAATGATGGCATAATCAAAGTAGCTATCGCCTATTTCTTTGTACCACCCTGTATTCCTGGCAATTGCCATCATGGAATCTACAGTTACCCGGGCATCAGCGTATTGCTTTTCTTTGATCAACTTGTCAAGTCTTTGTCCTAAAATAACTATTTGAACCGAATCGGCAGTCCTTAATGCTGAAGATGATTGAGCTGAAACAAAATGAACCGGTGAAAGAAAAAATATTGCCAGAAAGAAATGAATCACCTTAAAGTTCCTTACTGAATACATAAAATCAGGATATTGATTTGATATAAAATTACAGAATGTATAAAGATAAGGCAAAAAAGCAAAATCGATTTTTAAAATGTACTTTTTTGAAAAAAATAAAAACCGGCACAAACCGGGGGCAAAGATGGGGTTTTCTGCACACTAGCGGTAAAATGGTTGTTTTTATATTTCCTCTACCGTAAAAAAATATTTTTAAAGGTGTAAGGAAAATCCATTCCGTTTAGACTTGTTTGGCTAAGAGGAATGGATTGCACTTCTGAAATTACGGTTCTACCACGAATTTAATGGAAATGGTCTTTAAAAGGACGGAAGGCCGAAGTCTGAAGACGGAAGAAGGTGCCAATTTGAGAATTGGTTCTCTGAATGGAAAATATCCTGATTAAAGTAATTGACCAACAAAGCCATACTTTCATAGAAAAATGAAGTTTTAGGGAAAACTTCTGATTTCTGTCTGCCGACAAAATAAATTATCCACTAAATTAGCAGTAGAACCAAGATTCTTAACTGGACAATTCCGGATAATTCCGGTTTCAGTCTTTTCTTACTTCACTTTTAATCCGTTGGATATGTCCGCGTCCGAGGGCTTTTACTTCACACCCCAGTTCGAAATACCGCCTGATGGCCTGGTCGGACAAAATTCCGAAACAATCGATAACGGCAAGTGGCTGCCCGGCCCATTTAACGATATCGTCGGGCGAAATCTTCAGGTAAGCGCTGTGAGGCACGGCAAAAATAACTGCTTCGGCACTTTTGAGTGCTGACGGCAGATCTTTAAGAACTCTTGTTTCGGTGAGATGCTCCTGGTTGCGGAAAAAACGTTTCCACGAATGCCCGGGCGAAGGATATTCATCCTGGGTTTCCAGTTCATACCAATGCTCGACATAGGGATCATGAATCCTGATTTCAGCTCCCATTTCCACGAGTTTGCGAACCACCATCTCGCTGCCGCTGTAACGGGTATCGCCTACATCCTGCCGGTAGCTGGCGCCGCACAGCACTACATCGGACCCGGCAATATAGCGGGCCATATTGCGCAGGGCATCGCGTGTGAGTTCAGCAACATGCAGTGCCCGCGTATCATTAATATCAATGGCGGTAGGTGTGATTTTAAATACTTCGTCCCCATCTTCAAAGCCAAGAATATGACGATAGGCCCAATATCCGAGCCCGCCATCTTTAGGAAGACAATAACCACCCACACCCGGCCCCGGGAAAATGATGTTGCTGTGCGTCGGGCGCATCTTAATGGCATTGATCACCTTGATCAGATCCACCCCGTTGCGCTCGGCAAAAATACTCCACTCATTCATATAGGCCAGGATGGTTGCGCGGTATGAGTTCTCAACAATCTTGGTGGTTTCCGATTCAATAGGGCGGTCCATCACAGTAAGAGGAAAATCCTTGGTATTGAGTACTTCATGAAGGAATTTCTCGACCCTGGCACGCGCCTGGGCTTCGCAGCCGGAGCAAACACGCCAGAAATCACGTATGCTCGAAACATATTCGCGTCCAGGCATAACCCGCTCGAAACTATGGGCAAGCAAAGGCACTGTTGTGATACCGCGTTTTGCAAAGGCCTTTTTCATAATTGGCCATGCAACAAATTCCGTGGTGCCGGGAGCCACAGTTGTTTCGATAAGAGTGAGGCAATGTGGCTGGATTTTCTCCCCTATGGTTTTAATGGTGGCTTCCAGGGCAGCCATATCGGCTTCACCGGTACGCATGTCGCCCAGGTCGTGTTTTGTGAAATCACACTGCACATCAACCACCACCACATCGGCAAATTCGAGAACTTCGCTGTTGAAGGATGCAATTAGTGTTTTCTTATGATTTACGCAACGCGTAATAATTTTTTCCACTTCCGGATCTTCTGCTTTTACAGGCGATTCACCCCGGTTGAGCATCGGGATTTTCCAATAGCTTCGTACACTCGGACGCTGGCAACCGATTACAAATTTTGACGGATTTCCTTCTTTATTGACCGTATCAGCAATAATGGCAGCCATAACGGCGCCCACAAAACCTACACCCATCACAACAACTATCTCTTTGTTTTCGGAACGGGCCTGGGCTACTAATGCTCCGACTCTTTCTTTTTCAGACTGATAGTCCTGTTTTCCGGGAATAGGGAATTTTTCGCCCGAAGGGCTTAATGAGTAAATAGGTTCAGGTGACATATATCAATAATTAGATTAATAAAAGTTCAGAGTTATTTCCGCTTGCTGTTCATTAAATGATTACTCAAAGCTACGAAAACTTATTTCGGTCCGCATATTAGTAAACGTATTTATTTGCATTGTTTTCCAATAAATATTTATTATAGCCGAATCAGATTTGTAATCCCGATACGATTCGGAATGAACCAATCACAAGTGACAGGTATAAACCAGGCAGAAAAAATCTGTTTTTAAAACTCTATGGTGAAAAATTTATTTATAAATAGTAGTGATTTTCAGCCCTTTTCAGAGTTCAGATCATATGTTAAGTATTCCAAATTATCAAAAGTGTTGATAAAATCAACAAATGTATATAAAATATACAATATAGTCTAACGATCTGATATATTGCCTCTTGTAGCTGTAAATAAAATGAAGTGATGAATAATGCAACACTATGCCTGTTTAAATATTAAACATAAAACGATATAAGTATCAGATATGCAGATATATATAACTATGGCATTGTTATTGAATAGCTAATATTAACGAATTGAAATTCTGGAAATCATGAAAACAACATTCTTTTTAACCGTCGCAATTTTACTGCTTTCCGTTACCGGAAGTGTAAGCAGTCAGGAAGTTGCAAGTAAAAACACAACAGTAAAGCAAGGGGAAACAACTATCATGTGCACTCCCGATTTATATGAGCTGACCTCGAAATGGGTAAGTGAATATAATAACCTGAATCCCGGAAACGCCATTAAAGTGATCAGTGCCAGCTATAATAACCTGGCTTTCGGCACTGCTGAGAATTTGAGTTTTATCTCAACCAAATCACAAACAGCAATCAATAACCAGGATTCATGGAAAATGGTAGTCGGCCGGGAAATAGTCGTTCCGATCATCAATGCCGGAAATCCTTTCCTGAGTGAAATTGAAAAGAAAGGTGTATCCCGGGATGAGTTTATACAAATCTTTAATAGCCAGGATAAACAGGAATGGGGAACTCTGATTCCGGGCAGTCGTACTGCTTCGATTCATCTCTTCGTAGTTAACGATGAATCCGTTAAAGCAAACATGGAAAAATTCCTGCAGCAGAATGAAATTCCAGTTTCGGGGATTTCTTTTGGTTCCAAAGATGACGTGATTTCAGCAGTTCAAAAAGATCACTACGCCATCGGATTTTGCAAGGTTGCAGATATAATGGTTCCCGGGAATCAAAACCTGGCAGAAAATATCCGGATGTTACCCATTGATAAAAACGGGAATGGAACCATTGATTATATGGAAGCTATTTACGCCGATGCCAATGTGTTTCTTCGCGGTGTCTGGATAGGGAAATATCCGAAAACATTGTACTCTAATATTTATGCAGTCAGCAAAGCCGCACCGGTAAACGAAACCGAACTTGCTTTCCTGAACTGGGTGCTTACTGACGGGCAGCAATATATGGTTCCAAACGGATTTAGTGAGTTGGCAGGCAGTGAGAGCCAGGCGCAACTGTCGAAAATAAATACTGTTGTAATAAGCGAAGCTCCTGTTGATGTGGCCTCACATGCAGGATTGATTTTGCTGGTCATAGCCCTCGTTATAATCTCAGGTTTAATTGTGAGTGCCCTGGTTCGCAAACACAGAAAGCAGAAAATTGAAGTTCCTGGTTTCAGTATGCCACTGGAAAGTTTCAGCGAGGAATCTGTTGATCTTCCCCAAGGCCTTTATTTCGACAAATCTCATACCTGGGCTTTTATGGAAAAAGACGGGAACATCTCAATCGGGAT
>JBBSBT010000052.1:0-11049 GCA_038250985.1 Bacteroidales bacterium | reverse complement strand
TGTTTTTTCAGCTTTCTCCGGTTTTCCGCCTTTTTTGTCTTTTGCCGGTGTTGCTTCCTTTTTTGCTTTAGGTTCATCCATTTTAACTTCATCATTCGAAGGTGCAAATGGGGAAGGCGTATCTTTTGCCAGGGTGACCATGTATAATTTGGTCATATTTTCATAAGCGTAATTCCATTCAACATTACTATAAATAGGATTGAAAGTACGTTCGGAAGCAAAAATCAGGTATCTGCCGTTGCTTGAGAATGTAGGCTGGTTGGATGAAAACCACTTATCCGTTATTTCGTATTTTTTTTCATCAGCGGTATTATAGAGCATAATTTGTTCCATTCCATTATCCTGGGCACTGGAATACGTAATCCAGCGGCTGTCGGGCGACCAGTTGAAACTTCCAAATTCCCATACTTTCGATTTGTCGACAAGGGTCACTTTTTTCGAATCAATATCAACATATTGAAGGCGCAGCATTTTGTCATTCCACATTATTTTTTTACTATCGGGCGACCATTGGATGGTAAATTTATAGGTATCAGCTCCGCTGGTAAGTTTTATGGCTGGTTCACTGCCATCCTGTTTTACGATGTAAATTTCGTACTCGTCGCTTTTATCGCTCAGGTAAGCAATCCATTTGCCGTCAGGCGACCAGAATCCTTCACGATCGTGCGCATTGCTGCTTGATGTGAGATTACGGGAAATTCCTTCTTTTACAGGAACACTGAAAATATCGCCCCGGCCCGTAACAACTATACGGTTTCCATCAGGCGAAGGATTCACTGAGCCAAGAAAAAGCGTTGCATCTTTCAGTTCGTTGCGTGAAGTGTTAAGGTCATCGGCAATCTGAACAGGTACTTTCGTTGATGTTTGTGTTTTGATATCAAAGATATAAATGTAGCCGCCGTTCTCATATGCGATCCGGTTATCACCGGCTGACGGAAATTTGATGTCGTACTCCGTGTAGTTGGTTACTTTACGGGTCGCATTTGTTTTCAGGTTGTAACTGAAAAGATTCATGGTCCGGTCGCGGTCGGAACAGAAATAAATCTCATCGCCAAACCACATAGGGAAAATATCCTGTGTTTTGTTATCGGTGATTTTCTTCGTGGCTTTAGTAGCAAAATCATGAATCCAGATTTCGTCGGCCATACCACCTTTATAATACTTCCATGTACGGAATTCACGGAAAACCTTGTTATAGGCTAGTTGGTTTCCATCAGGCGAATACGAACAGAAACCACCGGCCGGAAGAGGAAGTTCCTTCGACATTCCACCTGTAGCGGGTACTAAAAACAACTGGCCGATAAAGTCGTTGAATGTTTGTTTTCGCGAACGGTAGATGACATTTTTCCCATCCGGTGTCCAACCCATTACGATGTTGTTTGGTCCCATACGGTCGCTGATATCGTCGCGGCCAAGGGTAGCTGTTGTGGTGAGCCTGGTGGGAACACCGCCCTGTGAAGGCATGGAATAAACCTCGGTATTTCCGTCGTATTGCGCCGTGAAAGCAATTGATTTTCCATCGGGCGAAAAGTGTGAAAACATTTCGTACCCGGGATCACTTGTTAGTTTGCGTGCCATCCCACCGCTGACATCAACTGTATAAAGATCGCCGGCATAGGAAAATATGATTTGATTTCCATGTACGGCCGGGAAACGGAGTAAACGTGCTTCTTCTTGTGCAGCAAGCATTCCAGGGATGCAAATGAGTAAAACTAAGAAAAGAAAAGTGTTGAAAAGTTGTTTCATATGTATTGAATTTTAAATTTTTAAAAGCCAAAGTTAAACATTAGCGCTTTAGTTACTTGTTTTATTTTACAAAAAATGGTGTATTTTTCAAGTTTCAAATAATTATTGTTGCTGATAAGCCAGCTTTGTTTTAAATACTAATTTAGCGTATTGATTTCAATAAATTAAATCATGGATTTAATCGTTTACGACAGTTGGGTTTTTACCTGGGTTATTTTACCTGGTCTCATCTTCTTTGCACGTATTCTGGACCAGAGCATCGGGACACTGCGGTTGATTTTCATTTCAAAAGGGATGAAGAATATAGCTCCTTTCCTTGGGTTCTTCGAGGTGATTATCTGGCTGCTGGCCATAGGTCAGATTATGCAGCACCTGGATAACTGGGTTTGTTACGTGGCATACGGAGCCGGGTTTGCAAGCGGAAATTTTATCGGGATTACGCTGGAAGAAAAATTATCAATCGGGACAACAATAATCAGGGTTATTTTGTCGAGCGAATCACCTGAACTTATTACCGCATTAAAAGCTGATGACTTCGGGCTTACTATTCTCAATGCCGAAGGTTCCAAAGGGAAAGTTAAAATTATTTTTTCAATTATCCGGCGAAAAGAAATACCGGTTTTCCTGAATACACTCCATAAATATCATCCTGCAGCTTTTTATACCATCGAAGATGTGAAAACATCAAAGGAAGGCGTTTTTAAATATGTTCAACAAAAGTCGCTGATGAATGGTATGGCTTCATTATTGAAAAAAGCAAAATAAACTTTAAACTATCAATATACCATAGTTTTGTATAATAAGTAGAATCAAAATAAAATTCAAATAACTAATACTATTTCAATGAAAAGAAAAGACATCGGGTTTAATTCCAAACTCATCCATGGCGGCGAGTTCAATGATGCATATGGAAGTGCAACTGTACCTATTTATCAGACGTCAACCTTTAAATTCAACAGTGCCGAGCATGGCGCTGCCTGTTTTTCCGGTGAAAGTGATGGCTATATTTACACACGTCTTGGCAATCCAACCATACATGCGCTGGAAACCTTGCTGGCTGAACTCGAAAATGGCTTTGGCGGAATAGCCACCAGTTCAGGCATGGGTGCCGTTAATACAGTATATGGTACCTTATTGGCACAAGGAGACCACGTGGTTAGTTCAGCAGCTGTATATGGCCCGTCACGTATCGTGCTTGAAACCTATTACAAAAAGTTTGGCGTTGATGCTTCTTTCGTAAATACTGCAGATATTGAAGCTGTTCGAAAAGCAATCAGGCCGGAAACAAAGTTGTTGTATATTGAAACTCCCTCAAATCCTACCATAGAAATCAGTGATCTGAAGGCTTGTAGTGATTTGGCTCATAAACATGGTATTCTGGTTGCTGTTGATAATACTTTTTGCAGTCCTTACCTGCAACGGCCGCTGGAGTTGGGAGCTGATATCGTATTGCATTCACTAACCAAATTTATCAACGGGCATGCTGATATCGTAGGTGGAGTGGTTGTGGCAAAAGACGAGACTTTGTATAAAAAACTTCGTTCGGTAATGGTTACATTAGGGTTTAATATGGATCCGCACCAGGCATACCTTGTAATCCGTGGCGTAAAAACACTGAGTATCCGTATCGACAGGGCGCAGGATTCGGCAATGAAAATCGCACAGTTCCTGGAGAACCACCCTAAAATTGAATGGGTCCGTTACCCGGGACTTAAGTCACATCCCCAGCATGAACTTGCAAAGGTACAGATGGATGGCTTTGGCACTATGATCAGCTTTGAACTGAAGGGTGGGGTAGTAGCCGGCAGGATACTGATGAACAGTGTGGAAATGGCAATACTTGCGGTTTCGTTGGGAGGTGTTGAAACGTTAATACAACATCCTGCATCCATGACACATTCGAAAGTTTCGGCAGATGGAAAGGAAAAAGCAGGAATTACCGATGGACTTGTGCGTTATTCAGTAGGTATTGAGGACGTTGCTGATCTGATAGCCGACCTGGACCAGGCGCTGGCTAAAGTTTAACTCCGTTCCTCTATAAGATTGGAATTTAGAAGGAATGGTTCTGTTTTAGAACAATGTAGGTCAGAAATTACAAAATAGCAGTGTAAAGGGTATGGTGCTTGGTGCATAGTGCTTGGTGCAAGGTGTATGGTAGTCTGCAATCTGGATTTGGCATAAGTATGTTTTTTAAATCAATTTTATTTAGCAGTCATCCTGATAGCTATCGGGACTTAGCACTTAGCACTATGCACTACGCACTAAAAAAGTAATTACTCACAACCTCTTAAAACACAACCAAAGGAATTAATATGAATATTGAACATGGAATGCTGAATAATGAAGTAAAAAAACTTGTAAGGCTTAAAGGAGGAAATTTGAAATCAATCTAAATTTTCTCAAATTCTGACTTCAAAATTCCTTGTTCATTATTCGATATTTTCAATATGTCGCCAAAAAATAAACGAATATTGTTGCAAAGGTACAAAGGCAGGTGAACAAGTTCCTGTCTGCATTTAGCTGAAGATAAATCCGGCCATCGTGCCGGATTTCCTTATATTTGCATTTTACATATTATCCAAATAATTCATGAAAAGGAGCAGCCTTATATTGCTTTTTCTGATTTACTTTATCTCTGCATTTTCGCAAAAAGTGGCAGTCGTATTAAGTGGTGGCGGAGCTAAAGGCGTATCTCATATTGGTGTTTTGCGTGCACTCGAAGAGAACGGCATTCCGATAGATTATATAGCCGGTACATCCATGGGTGCTATAATTGGCGGCTTATATGCTGCCGGTTATTCACCCGACCAGATGGAGAACATCATTAACTCTGACGAGTTCAACAAATGGGTATCCGGTAAACTGGATGAGCAATATATCTATTTTTTCAGGCAAGGCCAGCCTGATGCCTCATGGCTCAGTTTCAGGTTCAAATATGATTCCATATTGCAAACAAAATTACCAACAAATATTGTCTCGCCTGTTCGTATGGATTTTGCCTTTCTTGAACTCTTCTCGGGAGCCTCCGCTGCAGCTGGTTACGATTTCGATAAGCTGATGATTCCTTTCCGTTGTGTTGCTTCCGATATACGCTATAACAGCTCTTATATTCTGAGGAAGGGTGATCTTGGATCGGCGGTCAGGGCATCAATGACTTTCCCGTTTTACTTTAAGCCTATACGGGTTGATGGCAAACTGCTTTTTGACGGGGGGATGTATAATAATTTCCCATCGGATGTGGTGATGGATGATTTTTTTCCGGATATAATCATCGGAAGCAAAGCAGCAGGGAATTACGGCCCTCCGAAGGAGGATGATATTGTATCGCAATTGGGCAGCATGCTGATGGGTGAAACCAAATATAATTTGTATTGTAATGCCAGTGTTTTAATCGCACCAGAACTTAAAGATGTGAGCCTTGTTGATTTTTCGAACACAAAGGCTTTTATTGATAGTGGCTATGTCGCAACCCAGCGCCTGATTCCCCAAATCCGCCAGTTTGTACTTGATACCGTTACCCAGGCCATGCACGACACGATCAGGAAGAAATTTAACAGCCTGAAACCGGAACTTAAGGTCAACCGTGTTGAAGTCAGTGGTATTGAGCAAGGGCAGGCCTTGTATGTTGCCAATGCTATCCTGGGCCAGGTTAAAGGACGTAAATCTGATACATACTATGCCAATGACCTTAATCTTGACAAGGTTAAAAGCGGGTACTTCAAAATACTGGGGGAGGATCGGATAAAAGCTGCATTTCCTACATTAGTGTATGATACCATTACTCATCGGTACAGATTAGTAATCGATGCTAAATATGAAAAGGGGATAGAAGCCAATTTTGGTGGAAGCCTGTCGTCAGGTGTCAGCAACGAAATTTTCCTGCAATTGAAGTATAGTCTATGGCAGAAGGCTGCCTACACAGCCAGAATTAATGGTTACTTCGGGCGCTTTTACAATTCAGCGCTGGCAAATGGCAGAGTGGAGCTCCCTGGCCGGATCCCCATAATTCTGGAAGCTGAATATACTTTTAACCAATTTAATTATTATCGTACCGGTTCATTTTTCTTTGTCAATTCTACGCCCTCATATCTTTATGAAAATAACAATTATTTCCGCTTTGATCTGGGTCTGCCGGTTACGTACAAAGGAAAGATAGAAGCCGGTTTAACGCTTGGGTCCAAACGCGCGGATTATTTTCAAACCACGACTGCAACAACTGAAGAAACAGAGGACCGGACAAAATTTAATTTTTACAGTCCTTACGTTGAATTGGAATTTAATACCTTGAACCGGAAGCAGTATTCAAATCAGGGATACCGGATATATACATCTATCCAGTTTATAGGCGGGCAGGAAAAACATACCCCGGGAAGTTCTTCTATTCTCCAGGACGACTATTCCTTTAACCATAAATATTTTATTGTTAAGTTTCAATACGATAAGTACTTCCATGCCGGGAGTGTATACAAACCGGGTATTAATTTTGAAATACAAGCCAATACGCTTGGGTATTTCAGGAACTATACGTCAACCACTCTTTTTATGCCGGTTTATACTCCTGTATATCAAATGGCAACAATTTACCAGCCTATGTACCGGCCTGATGGGTTTGCCGCCATAGGAATGCGCAACATATTTACGGTGACCAAGAACCTGGATTTCCGCGCCGAAGGGTTTATTATGGCACCGTTTCGCGAGTTAAGCAGTAATAGTCAACAAGAGGCTGTAAAGAGTAATCTTTTGCCAACCTTGCATTTTGTGTTATCCACGAGTGTAGTGTATAATACACCCATCGGGCCACTAAGTGCATCGTTGAATTATTACGATAATGATTCACCGGTCTCATTTTTTGTAAATATCGGTTACATTATATTTAACCGGCATGCTTTCTGAGCTTTTCCTCTTCCAAACAAGCATCCAGCCTTTTCTGTGTTAATCTGAATCAATTTTCAATAAATTGATCAACTTAATGAAATGTTGTTAAATTTGCAGTCCCTTTAATGAAAAGGAAAATATTGTAATACTTACCATTCTCGGAAGAGAAGCACATACTCAGGCTGTTTCGTTGAAATAGCTGGTTATAATTAACCCTGATCAATAGTTTAATTACTAACGCATTACAGATGGAACGCACCAAACATCCCGATCAAAATCCTGAACAAGCCCCAGAGCTTAACCAGGACGAGAATTCTATCCAGGAAAATCCTGTTGACACAGTTAAAGAATCATCATCAGCAGTTGAGGAAACCCCGGCAAACACAGAAACTGAGGTTGCAACCGATGCTACGGAGGCGATAACTCCTCAAACACCTGTTACCGAACTCCCGGTAGGTGAAGAAGCAGTTTCAGAGCCTGCTCTTGAAACAGTTACAGTAGCGGAAACAATATCTGAGCCTGAAGTTGTTGCAGAAGCTTTAGTTGTAGCTGAGCCTGAAGCAATATCTGAAACCGAAGTGGTAACTGAGCCTGAAGTTGTATCAGAGCCCGAAGTTATGTCTGAACCCGAAATGGTAACTGAAGAAGAGGAGACATCTGTACCAGAAGTTGTATCAGTATCCGAACTAGTATCGGAAACAGAATCCGCTGAAGTTTCCGAAACGGTTGGTGAAACGGAAAAGGCTGTTAAAGAGGAGGTGAAAGCTGGACCTGCGAAGGCAAAGAAAAAAGCAACTGCTGAAGTTAAAGCAGAAGCCGAAGACGTAACTGAGGAAAGCGAAGACGATGATGATGACCCGGAATCGGCTGACACGGATTATGGTCAAATGGATCGTGAACAGCTGGTGACACTGCTCGAAGAAACTGTGCAGAATGAGGATGTCAATGAAATAAAATCAAAAGTTACTCTTATAAAAGTTGCTTACCTGGCCATTACAAATAAGGAACACCAGGAAATGTATCAAAACGCTGCCGAAAGCGAAGAAGCTGAAAGTTTTGAAGTGGCCGACCCGCTGGAAGAACGTTTCAAAACTGCTTTTGGAATCTATAAACACAATAAATTCCGTTACACCGAGGACCAGGAAAAGATTAAAGTTCAGAACCTGGAACTGAAAAAGAAAATCCTGGATGAGTTGAAAGTGCTGATCAATTCGGAAGAAACCCTCAAAAAGACTTACGACGAGTTTAAAGCACTTCAGGATACATGGAAGAGCATTGGTATGGTTCCGAAAGCCGAAGCCCAGGGTTTATGGCAGAATTATCATTTCCTTATTGAGAAGTTTTTTGATAAGGTAAAAATCAACAAAGAACTTAAGGATCTTGATCTCCGGAAAAACCTGGAACGTAAAATTGAATTGTGCGAAAAAGCTGAAGAACTGGTTCTTGAGTCTTCTATTTCGCAATCGTTCAAACGCTTACAGGAACTGCACGAGGAATGGAAAGAAGTAGGTCCGGTATCCCAGGATAAGCGCGAAGAAGTATGGGATCGCTTTAAAACAGCGACGGAAAAGATAAACGATCGCCGCCACGAATTCTACAAACAGATACAGGGTGATCTTGATGCTAATTATGCCGCCAAGCTTTTACTCTGCGAAAAAGCCGAGCAACTGGTTGCCAGTGATTTTAATTCCATCAAGCAATGGCAGGACAGTACTCAGCAGTTAAATGAGTTGCTTAAAATGTGGAAATCCGTAGGGCAGGCTCCGCAAAAAGTGAATAACGAAGTTTGGAACCGTTTTAAAGCACAGCTTGATCTTTATTTTTCAAATAAAAAAGAATATTTCAGTAAGCTGAAAGATCAGCAGCTCAATAACTATAATTTAAAAGTGGAACTCTGCCTGCAGGCCGAATCGCATAAATTGAGTACGGATTGGAGAAATTCTTCGCGCGAACTTATCAAGCTTCAGGATGAATGGAAAAAGATAGGTCCGGTGCCACGCAAGCACAGCGAGAAAATCTGGAAACGCTTCCGCACTGCCTGTGATGAGTTTTTCAATAAAAAGAATGAGTATTTTAAAGGCTTACAAGCCAGTGAAGGTGATAACCTGAAAATCAAACTTGATATCATTGCCAAGCTTAATGCCTTCGAATACAGCGAAAGCAGGCAGGATAGTCTTTCGAAAGTGAAAGATCTTCAGCGCCTGTGGATGGATACCGGCCATGTGCCGATAAAAGAAAAGGATCGTTTACAGGTCGAGTTTAAAGCCGCTGTAAATAAGATTTATGATAAACTGAAAGTGGATTCGCAGGAAGCCAGCCAGATGAATTATCGATCCCGCTTTGAAAACGTAAAGGATCAACCAGATGCAGGCCGCATTATCAATCGTGAGCGGAGCGGACTGCAAGCCAAAATTGACAGCCTCAAAGAGGAAATTCTGCTGTGGGAAAACAATATCGGATTTTTTGCCAGGTCGAAACAAGCTAATCTGCTGAAAGCTGAATTTGAAACCAAAATTAATAAGGCCAAGGAGGAACTTGCTACCCTCGAAGCCAAGGCAAAAATTCTGCGGAATGTAGCGCGTGAGCAACAATAAATGAAAAGAGGCTGTCTCAAACGAGGCAGCCTCTTTCAATTTACCTCAATACGAAGCTATATTTTATCTTGTCTTTACCAACCGTGTATGTTTTTGCCTGCCATTTATAAGTATTCGGGCAATATAGATTCCGGGTTTCAAGCCATTCGAATTAAGGGTAAGTTCGTGTTTTCCAACAGAATATTGTGTATTGGTAAGTTGTTGGATAACGTTCCCTTTTATATCCAATAATTCAATGCTGACTGACGCATCTGTTTTCTGTTCCCAAACTATTTTGGATGATGACACCAGCGGATTAGGATAAGCGGTAAACCCTGAAACCACAGCAGACAATTCCGGAATTGCCGTTATATCATTCACAATAATTTCGCGCGAATAAACTGTGTTTCCGTCTCCGTTTACGTACCGGCATTTATATGATCCGGCATCTGAAATCTGTAAAGAACTGAAATTCAGAATTGCCGCTGTCTGGTTCAGGATATCCACACCGTTTTTCATCCATTGATAATTATGCCCTGTTTCATCGCAGTAAAAATGGGTTGGTGATTCAATTGCATTTGTTAGCAGCATGTACTGTGTTGTATTACCCACAATATCAACAGCTGAGTTTTCTGCAATGGTTCCTGAATTAGTAAGGTTACCATATACTTTCAAATTCATCGACTGAATACTGTTTTTGTTGATCAAATGGTTATAGATTTGAAAATATCCTCCATAATAAGTAATATCTTTCATGTTTCCCCTATTTTCAACTATTCCATTAACAACACCATTCGAAAATCTGTGGTTGCCGTTGAATATAACATTACCAATAAATTTTTGATTCGAGAAATCGGAAGTTCCTTTTATTTCGCCATCAGCTATTGTACCATCATAAAATGATGAATATGCAGTAAGTATATGATTTTCACAGGATAAGGTATAGTTGTCGAGATGAACAGTAGGCATTGTAAGTTCAACATCCGAATCAAGGATGATTTTTGCACCCGAATTATCTGTCATTAATTGTGTGCCGCCAAAAGGATGCCCTGCTGATTGTGAGATATGCTTATTAGCCTCTCCGGTAAATTTTGTTTCGTAACAATTCCAATAGCCATGGTTTTGTATGTATTTTTCTACATTAACATAGGTGCTTATTGTGTCTTTGTTGATAAAATCTCCTATTATATTTAAACTGAGATTAGAAATTGGAATTGTTGCCAGGTTGGTAATATTTCCATAGAGATTAACAACAGAACCATAATACCAACTATATGGATTTCCTTTTAACACATAGTTTCCGGTAATTTCAAGGTTGGATATCGTACAATCAAATTGCAGCGTATCCATTGAATGAATACGGCAATTGGTAAAAATGCCGTCGGCAATATGCAATTTGTGATTTTGCGCTTCAAGTTGAGAAAATCCAAGATTTGAGGATTGTGGAGTGTTTAAAGTTACATCGCTTAAAAGTGTGAAATTATGCAGCGAGTCTTCGGCAGACAATTGTGCATTGATGCTTGCTCCCGGTGCACAGTTGATGCTGTGGTTCTGACCCGTAAAAAGTATATGTCCATCAACACCAGTCCAGGGCTTTTTATTCACAATATTGCCTTGCAGAACATAATTAATACTTCCGGTAATATTGCCATCATTGTATAAAGACCCGTAGATATACATATTTCCCTGATTGCCATTACCACCAAGTGAACCAGTTGATGTGATAGTAAGAGCTGAGCACCAGCCAGTGTAACTAAGAGTTCCAACCGGGCCCTGAATTACGACACTGTCTCCTGATGTTGGTATTGCTTCCTGCCAGGTCAAAGGGTCAGTCCACCAGCCACCACTTGTGGTT
>JBBSBT010000051.1:0-11129 GCA_038250985.1 Bacteroidales bacterium | reverse complement strand
GCTCCGTTTATTCCAGTCTTGATGGTTATCTTTCCACTATAATTTAATGGTTTTACGGAATATTGCAGTGCCGACAGATGGGCGTCAGCCATCGAGGAAAACCTTCCTGATTCAATCAGGGTTTCATTTTCGTTCTTATCTCTTACTATCAATGATCGGGTGAGAAGGCCTGTTTTAAAATTTAATTTACGTTCAATAGAGATAATTTCAGTATTGTTGATGTCAAAATAATCTCCGTCATTAATGCAGAAAGTGACAGGTAGCCAGTTGGGCGCATTTACAAAGTCTTCGTTCCATACATCTCTGCCGGCAATAGGAGTGCTGAGCCGGTTGTATAGCCCTGCAATGTATGTTCCCGGGTAATTTATTTTGTTGGCGTCGCATTCGTCCATGGCACCGCGGGTACCCGAATAGCCGTTCCCAACCGTGAGTAAAGCTTCGCGGGTGCGTTCCTTAACAGGTTCATAGGTACGATAGGTAATATTCCAGCCGTCTTCTTCAATTCCTTCGATAAACCAGTTATCAAGGGCTTCGAGTGAGGTTTCAGAAATATCATCCACTACGATATCAGCACCATTCACCAGCAATTCATGCTTATTATCTTCACGTGCAATTCCCAGCACCAGGCCGAAATTCCCGGCACGGCCGGCAGCAACGCCCGAAGTGGCATCTTCAACTACTATGGCATGCTGTGGTTTAACGCCCAGGTTGGCAGCGGCTGTGGTAAAAATATCCGGTTCGGGCTTGCCTTTCAAACCCATTTCAGCGGATACAACACCATCTACCCGTGTTTCGATCAAGGGTATCAAACCGGCTGCTTCGAGCACGGCTTCGCAGTTTTTACTGGAGGAGGCGACACCGACTTTTATTCCTGCTTTCTTCAGATCATGTATCATCTGAACGGTAGACTCATACACACTTACGCCGTCGCGTTTCAGAACTTCGTTAAATGTGATATTTTTACGATTGCCTAATCCGCACACGGTTTCCAGTTCCACATTATCGGATGGATCGCCGAAAGGAATTGTGATACCCCGAGATTCAAGAAATGACTTTACGCCTTCGTATCGGGGTTTACCGTCGACATAAGGAAGGTAGTCGTCTTTTTGGGTAAACTCTTTGAACGGTTCTCCGTGTTGGGTTTCACGCTGACGCAGGTAATCGTCGAACATCTTTTTCCACGCATGGCTGTGAACTAATGCTGTCCGGGTGATAACGCCATCGAGGTCGAAAATTACAGCTTCGAAATGATATTTTTTTGCCATCTATAATCAATTATATTTTGTCTCCTTAGCAACTACGTAAGATTTCTGTTTCCCACAAAGGCACTAAGACCACAAAGATTCTTTAGTTTTCATGTATGTTACATCTCTCAGAGATCGATATTAATTCCTTGCAAATTATCATAATTACAAAGATACGCCAACTTATTTTTGCATAGCCTGCTTTTCAGTCTTATGACATTGGAGAATGATCATCACACATTGTTTGCCCGGATTAACTGATATTTAACCATTTAAATCCATAGGGCTCAATCTGTAAAGGAGAGGTATTGTCGAAAACATCAATACTGTTTTCTGCAGATTCCGGCAGGCTTATTTGCACTTGTTGATCAGTCATGTTATGAATGATCAGCCATTTTTCTTTTTCAAATGAACGGATAAAAGAAAGTATTTTTCCGTTTTTGTTGCCTGGCAGCGTAATGAATTCAATGCTGCCACGGCCAAATGTTTTATGCTGGTTGCGGATATGCAGCATAAGTTTTAGTTTTTGATAAATATGGCTGCTGAAACTATCCGGATTACTGAGATTTTGTGCCAGTTCAGCCCAATCAATTTTCCCGCGTACCAAAAAACGGGTATCGTCTTTTCCCGTAAGTTGGATCATCTCATCATAATAAGCTTCGTCGTTAAATTTTCCGAATTCGTCGCCATAATAAATAACGGGTGTTCCGGGAAGCGTTAAGATAATGGAATAGGCAAGAAGGATGCGTCGTTCGTCGCGCTGCATCAGTTCGGAAAGACGTGCTGAAATGCCTTCTCCAAGACGGAAATCCCATTCGGGTTTCAGGCAATATGTTTGATGAAGATATTTGCGTTCTTCTTCTGTTACATAAACCAGTTCGAGGCTGAGTTCATCGTGACAACGCAGGAAAGTGAACCATTGCCCGCTTTCGGGAAGCTCAGGAGTGAACTCTTTTGAGAGTGTTTCTTCGATAGGCTTGCCGCTTTGCATGGCAATGGATTTAAATATCCGCGGCATCAGTGGGAAGTGATAGGCTGCCTGGCATTCGTCACCATTTCCCATATATTCAACAACCTGCGCGGGTTGCTGGCAAGCTTCGGCTAATAAAAGTGTGCCGGGTTTATAATAATCGAGTATGGCCCTGAAAAATTTTACAACCTGGTGCGTATTAGGCAGGTTTTCACATTCAGTGCCTTCTTCTTTCCAGATATAAGGAGTTGCGTCAGCTCTGAATCCATCAACGCCTGCGTTTTGCCAGAACAACAAAACCCTGCATATCTCAAGTAATACTTTGTGATTTTTATAATTCAGATCGGGCTGAAAATTGAAAAAACGATGGAAATAATACTCGTCTCCGCGTTGTTCCCAGTTTGATGATTCGATTCCTTTAAAAATAATCCGGGCTTCTTTGTACAGGGAATTATCTTTTGACCAGATATAATAATCCCGGAAAGGATTGTCTTTTGAACTGGAAGCTTCAATAAACCAGGGATGTTCGTCCGATGTGTGATTCATCGAAATATCAAAAATTACTCTTATTCCTTTTTTATGTGCTTCGGCCAGAAAATTTATGAAAACCTGCTGATCTTTATTTTTTCCGGACTTATCGAGTAAATCCGGCCTGATGCTGTAGTAGTCGCTGATATCGAACCCGGCATCACGCATAGGCGAATTGAGCACAGGCAGCAGCCAGATACAATTAATGCCCAGATCGTGAAGGTAATCAAGCTTTTGGGTTAATCCTGCAAAGTCATTATTAAAAAGATCGGCATACAGGGAATAAACAACAGCATCCTTGTACCAGTCAACCTGTTCATATTTAGGTTTATGAGTATTGCGGTTGATATCAACTGATAACAGAAAATCCTCCAGGTTCCGGGTAGGAATGCCGGGATAGAGTTTCTCCCAAATAGTAAATAACTGATCACGTTGTTGCATAACAAAAAGATGCTACAAATTGTAACAGGAAATTTTAAGAAAGGACAGCAGTCGTTTTCAGGTCAAAAAAATATCCTGAGTTTAGTTTGAATGATCCGGTATATTATTTTAAAAGGAAACAATAATACCAGAGCAGACTAAATGTAGGATAACATTGTTACCTGGTTCCGAAAAATAACGGCAAAATGCAAGAAGAACAAGTTAAGAAAGAAATATAAAAAGGGGCTGTCCTTAAAAATTGGTTCAGCCCCTTTTTCATACCTACTTATTATTTCTTCTTCGCGGGTGTTATAGTACACACAGGAGAAGCTTTGCCTAAGTCAAGTGTAACTTTATAGGTACCGGCTGCAAGTGTAATATTATCTCCACCTGGAGACATGCCGGAAATAGCACCACCATAATTCACATTCCAGTTATCGTTGGCCCTGAATTTGAAAGCACCGTTAGCTGCAGCGGTGATAGTAGTTGTGAAGACCTTATTGATTGCATCCCATGTCATTGGCTGCGATGATCCCCAACCATTGAAATCACCGATCACGCCCCAGCTGTCAATACTGTATGAGTACAGATTAGGATGACTTAAATCCAGAATAAAGTAATAATCGCCCTCAACTGCCGGAGCAGCAATATTATCTCCACCTGCCCTCAACGTATCTTCTCCGGCTTTGGCTCCGTAATTATTATTCCAGTTGTGATTTGCCCTGAATTTGAACGCGCCGGTGGTTTTTAAATGAATGCCACCTCTCCAGGTTACCAATGCCGGTGTATAAGTTAAGCCGGTTTCATCATCCCAGCTATTGGGTGAAGCGTCACCAATTACACCCCAAACCGTTGCTAAGGCAGTATACTTCATAGTACTGACATCTGCATTTAGTTTGTAATAGCCGGCAGGTGAAGCAATATTATTTGCAGCGTTAGGATCCAGAACGCCGGAATTATTATCATCAGCATAATTTGGTCCGTTCCAGTTGGGTTGTGTTGCAAATTTCCAGTTATTCGTAGTGCCTGACATGTAAACATATCCTTCGAGGTTATCAGGACTTGTTAACAAACTTTTAATTTGTGGTGAATTTAAAGGATCCCAATCCTTGAAGGTTGAGCCCGGGTAACTTGCTGCAACATAATCGCCTGGAATATACCAGGTACGTAAAGAAACAAGGGTTGTAAACGAAACTTCCTCGCCATAGGCTGTGCCTGCTTTATTAGTTGCATAGGCACGAACATAGTATGTAGTAAGTCCGTCCAGTTTCTTCAGGGAACTAACAAATACACCAGTTCCGCTGTCATCAGCAGTTTTTGTGCTGTCAACAGTAGGATTGTGGTATTTGCTGTAACATACACCGCGGGCAGTAACATCAGCACCACCTGCAGACGTAATGTTACCTCCACCTGTAGCTGTTGTGCCGGTAATATCTGTAATTACGGTAGTGGTAACAGTAGCAATAACAGGCGCAGTGGTAAAATACTGTTCCTCACCATAAATGGTTGTTCCTGCTGAATTAGTGGCATAGGCGCGTGCATAGTACTTGGTAGCATATGCAAGGCCTGATAAGGTTACATTAAAAGTAGCTGTTGTGGCTTGCCCGGTATAAACAACCTTTGAATTGGCAATGGTAGGAGCGGGTGCTGTATTGTAACATACACCTTTTTCGGTAAAACCAGCACCTGAGGCAACTACAAAACCTTCAATAGTTGCAGCATCCGATGTAACTCCTGATACCATTGCGGTGGAAAGTTTCGGATCCAGTCTTACATCCGGATCTTCCTTGGTACATGCGGCAAAAAAGATAGTCGCAGTTACAAGAAAAGCAAATATTATGGATAAATTCTTTATTTTCATGTGGGATTTTTTTTGAGATTTTTTAAATGTCAGTTTGTATTACATTTTAACTTTAAAATGTAGTTGCGTTTAATTCAAAACGCAACTACATTAAAAGTCAGTTCTTAAATTTTTGTAAACACAACTTTCCATGGTTTGGTTTCCAAAAAGAGTTTGACGGTATATGTGCCGGGAGCTATATCATCAATATTAGCACTGTCACCAAGGTCAGCCTCTAATTTAACTCCTTTTAACAGGCCTTTGCTTTGATATAAATTGTTTAAATCATGAGCATTTGGCCTGTAAGCAACATTATAATTACCCCATCCGCCAATAGTTCTGAATTTGATGCCGCCGGCTACAACAGTTCTGGTGCCATTCCAGGTACGATCAGTAAAATCAAAGCTCATTTTTTTCTCATCTGCATCACCCCAACCGCCTACTGCATCACCAATAGTGGTAATTGTAATATCTAAACTGCTAAAAGCTATGTTGTTCATGTCGGTCATATCAACTGTGATATCGTATCCACCTGCAGCCAGAACAATGGGAGTACCACCTTCAATAAGCTTTCCTGCTGTTCCTTGTCCATAGATTTTACCATCATCTTTGTTGGTAAATGTAAACCCGGTACCATCAGTATAGATCCAGCCGGCATATTTTTTATTGTCGGATGGCGAATAAACGCCCTGAACTGTTCCCGCTGTTGTAAGTTCAAGCGTTGGCGGGCCATAAAGTGCAACACTCGCGGATTTGATAGCAGATGTATATTCCATCGGTTTAGCACCTGTTCCGGCATCCACAACCAATACGGCGCGAATACGGAAATCAATTTCTGAAACCGCATCGGCAGGAAACTTGGCAAGCAGGATAGCATCCAGTTCACTTACCGTTGTTTTCATTTCAGTATCCTGTACTCCGGAAAGCACTGTGATTGCGTCAGCAAAGTTATTTCCCTTGGCGCAAGCTTCAAGTAAATAGGTTGCCGAAGCCTGGAAGCCCGGATTAACAGGAGTCCCCACAAATATAAGTGGATTTGCTGCATTCACCCTTTGAAGGGTTAAATTGGGCAGGGTTACAAGGGTAGGAGCAATTACGGGATCGGAGATCACCACATTTGTACCATCCTTTTCGCAGCCGGAAAAAAGTCCGATCAACCCAATGAACGTTAAATATATGATTAAGTTTTTCTTCATCGTTTTAAAGTTTAAGGGATTAATAATCCTTGTTTTGTTTAATATTTGGATTTGCGGAAATTTCATCACCCGGGATAGGGAAAACATTTAAATGCTTATCAGTGTTGGTTCCGTTAAATACGCCACCTTTCCATGCCCAGTTGTAATTCCCATCGGTGAATTTGCCAAAGCGCACCAGGTCGGTACGACGTTGTGCCTCGTAATAAAATTCACGGCCACGCTCGTCGAGTAAAAATTTATCGCTAAGCTGAGCGGCTGTAATATTTCCACTTGCATTACCAAAGGCACGCGTTCTGACCAGGTTAATATCGTCAACAGCTCCGTTAATATCCTGTGCTGTTGTTGATTTGAATCTGGCTTCGGCTCTCATCAGCAAAGCATCAGCATAACGGAAAACCGGGAAATCGGTACTTGCATAGGCAGTGTTGTAATTAATTGCCTGTGAGCCATCAGCATTCCTGGCAGTAAATTTATATACACCTATTCCGTAATTGCCTCCTGAAGATGCACTAGGGATATCCTGGCTCTGCTTAGTCTTGAAAAGAACCCGTTTGTCAGGACATTGTTTAAACAGTGTGTCAACAGCCCAGGGAATGCCTCCGCTACCGTAAATAGCAGTAGTATCTCCTAACATGACATACATGAATTGTTTCCTGGCCCTGTTGCCGTTCCAGTTGGTATTCGATGTGAGGCCAGCAAAATCTTCGGCCTTGATATACCTTGCATCGCAGCTGGATTCGATAATAAATGTAGTGCCTACATAACCTTGTGTATAAACTCCATCCTGGTTCCAGGCAAAGATCATTTCCGGGTTGTGGTAGCCGTCATTGTCGGCGCTGAAGTTCTGCCTGTAATCAGTAGCCAGTGAATATTTTTGACTGTTGATCACTTTATTGCAATAGTAGGTGCAGCTGTCCCATTTGGCAGTTCCGGTGTAAACCTGAGCGTTGAGATATACCCGTGCCAGTAACATCCAGGCGGCAGCTTTATCAGCTTCGGGGTACGAAAATTTGGGTTCTCCCAGTTTGGTTTCTATATCTTTTAGTTCGGATACAATATAGTTAAACAGTTTAGCTCTGCCAATGGCCATATCAGGGTCAAGCTGACTCGGGTTGAATGCTCCAACCTGGTCGGCTTCGGTGGTAAATGGAGGATTTGCAAATAGATCCATATCCCAGGTATATGCCAATGCCCTAAGGAAACGTGCTTCTGCATTGTAGCGCATCATTGTTGGATCGGTACTTCCATTGGTATTACGTATAAACTCGTTTGCATACGTAACTGTCAGGCTTAAGCGTTGATAAAGCGCTGTAAGAAAAGGATTCTGCTTGCTCCAGGTCTGAGTGTTCAGGTCTGCAATACCGGCATCGCCCCAGGCACAAATAGCTTCGTCAGTTGTTATTTCCTGTAAATTCCATAGTGCCCTGGTAGTGGTAAAGAAGTTACCGTCGGGTGCTGTGATATCATCACCGTAAGATCCACCTTGCCCGGAAATCATAAAACTGGCATAGATTTTAGCCAAAGCCTGGCTCATATAGGCAGGGTCATCATTTAAGTTACCTGCCAGAATTTTATTGGGGTCTTTCGGAGTTACATCCAAATCTTTCACACATGATGACATGATCAATGTTGAAAGGAAAAAACCTATTATTAATATTTTCTTCATATCTGTTTAGTTTTAAATGATTAGTAGCTGAAACTTACGCCAAGCATAAATGTGCGGGGCCTGGGGTAGAAATTGTTATCAATACCATCGGAAACTTCAGGATCGAGGCCTGTATATTTTGTCACCGTCAACACATTTTGAACAGTAAAACTTACACGGGCATTCAATTTCTTGTAGATGTTGTCGAATTTGTAACCGGCGCTCAGGTTATCCAATTTGAAGAATGAAGCGTTCTCAACAAAATAGTCGCTGGTAAACTGGCGTTTCACGAACTGTGTATTATCCAGTAAGGTTGACATATTCTTCCAATATCCGATTTGATACATCTGGTCGTACGAAGCGCCTGCAGCAACCTGGTTGTAAACGTAGTTTCCAATGCTGGCACGGGAACTTCCTGAAAAGTCAAAGTTCTTGTAAGTAAAACGAAGTGAGAATCCCATCAGGTAATCGGGAGCTGGATTATGGTAGATGTATTTATCGGAATTGTCTCCGTTTACTATACCGCCTTGTCCTGACAGGTCAACATACAAACCTTCGATAGGGTTGCCGGCTGCATCATACACCTGTTTGTTCACAAAGAATGATTTTGCGGGATAACCAACCCGGGTAACCTGTTTCTGACCGGTAAAAGCATCGCCATAATAAATAGCATAATTAGGATCATCGGTAAAATTAAGCTTGGTGATTTTGTTCTCGTTGTAGCCGATATTAAATCCAAGTGAAAGATACATATCCTGTTTTGAAATAGGTACCAGGTTCAGGGTAAATTCAGCACCCTTATTTTCGAGGCTGCCCACGTTGGTTAACAAGGTGTTGGAGAAGTTACTTCCGCTAGGGATATTAACTATGTTTAAAAGATCTTTTGTAACGCGTTTGTACACATCAAACGATCCTGATATACGGTTATCCGCGAATCCAAAATCCAAACCGATATTCTGGGTAGTGGTTTCTTCCCATTTTATATTCGGGTCATATGCTTTTGGACGTAAAGTAGGAATATACACTCCGCCAATCTGGTAGTATGAACCAATGGCTGATTGCTCGTATAAAGCCTGGGCGGGATAATCATTATCATTAATATTCTGTTGACCGGTAACTCCCCATCCTACGCGCAGTTTCAATTCGGAAATTGCTTTTACATCTTTCAGAAATCCTTCTTCCTTAATTTTCCATGCAAAGGCAGCGGATGGGAATAGACCCCATTTGTTATTTGTGAACCGTGAAGAACCGTCATCACGAAGGGTAAAAGTCAATAAATACCTGTCCATCAAGGTGTAGTTTAAACGGCCAAAGAAGGAAACCAGGTAGTTTTCAGTGAGGAAAGAAGTTTCGTCTACCTGGGAAACACCGTAAGGTAAATGATATCCTGTTGTGTATGTATCACCCTGGCGTTTGAAATGCTGCCACGAATATCCGGCTGTTGCATCAATTTTACTAACACCCAGTTCTTTTACATAATTCAGGTAAAAATCAAGGAGGTTATTGTAGTTCTCTCCTGAATAACTATTTATTTTACCCAAATACGGATTGGTCAAAACTCCGGGAGCAGTGTATGGCAGGTTGTTGTGTCCGTCACTCTTTATATAGTCGGTTGCCAGGTTCAGGTTAGCATGAAGATCGGGTAAAAAACGAAATTTATAATTAAACTGGGCGTTTGCGATTACCCTGTCAACTTTCGATTTATTGTCGACATCCAAAGCTTGTTCAACCGGGTTTGCTGTGCCAAGTGAGGCTCCATAGTTGGCCCATTGATAGTAACCGTCGGAAAGGCGATTGCCATCCCTTACAAGCTGAGAAGGATCCATGCTTATAGCTGATCCAACTGCGCCATCAGCACCAAAATTCTGATTGGTATGCATGCCTTTTACATTCAGGCTCACCTTCAGATCTTTCTGAAAGAAAGTAGGGTCAAGGCTTATGGAAGCGGTTGTGCGTTGCATATCCGTATTTTTCAGGATACCATTCTGATCGGTAAACCCGACGGATACCCTGTAAGGCAGATTTTTAACGGCACCTGCCACGCTCAGGTTATGGTCCTGGGAAACGGCAGTACGATATATTTCCTTTTGCCAGTTTGTATTCTGACTTCCAAGTTTGCTATAGGTATCAGCCCCATATAATTCATTGTTGTTGTATGCAATTTGCCTCATCTGGTCACCTGAATAAACATCAAGGTATTTAACGGCAGTGGCGATGGAAGTATTTCCGTCGTATGTAATCCGCAAAGGAGCACCTACAGAACCTTTTTTAGTAGTAATAAGAATTACACCATTCGAAGCTCTTGAACCATAAATAGCGGTAGCAGAAGCATCTTTCAGTACAGTGAAAGTCTCGATGTCGTTAGGGTTAATAAAGGACAGGAAGTTGGAACTGCCGCTTACATTGTTGTTGTCAAGGGGAACTCCGTCGACAATAACAAGTGGATCGTTGGAAGCATTCAAAGAGGAACCTCCACGAATACGGATAGTTGAACCGCTACCGGGAGCACCACCTGAATTAGTAATTACAACACCGGCACTTTTCCCTACTAGTAAATCCTGTGGAGATGTTATAGCACCTTTGTTAAAATCTTTGCTACTGGTAACACTGATGGAGCCAGTGGCATCGGTTTTTTTAACTGTTCCGTACCCGATTACAACTACTTGCTCGAGTGTGATGGAAGATTGCTGGAGTGCAATGTTAAGTGTACGGGCGCTGGTAATGGTTACTTCCTGTGGATCGTACCCGATAAACGAAAAAGAAAGGACCGAGCCTGACTTAACTTTAACTGAATAATTTCCATCCAGATCAGTAAGCATACCGATTGTGGTACCTTTTACCTGCACTGTTGCCCCGGGTAGCGAACTGCCATCCTTAGCATCTGAAACTTTCCCTGATACCTGAATGTCCTGAGCACTTACCTGAAAGGCAAATGTTAAGGCTGCAAACAGTAAGAGGATCCTGAAAGAGATTAAATTTTTCTTCATAGATCTGACTTTCATGTTATTGAAAAATTGGTTAATTATTGGTTGAATTGATATGTTCATCTTAAAAAAAGCAATTTGAGATCATTCTTCAATTGCCAGTATAAAAATAAGGAAATTCCTGTATTTAAAATTAAGAACAGACAAAAAGTTGCTTTTATAAATACAACATTTTTCAAAAAATGTTCGGAACAACAGCGCAAAGCTAAAAAAAGTCTTATTGGATGCAATACATATTATCCTCTTTTTAAGGTATTTCAGCAATTATTTTTATGAAATCGTTTTCGCAAACGTTTGCGCTG
>JBBSBT010000050.1:0-11399 GCA_038250985.1 Bacteroidales bacterium | reverse complement strand
CTCCAAGGCTATGCCGGTGGTTATATATATGGAAATTATGAAGATTACTATGTTAAAGATTCAATGGTCTATATTAATAGTTTTATAGGAGAAACCGGATATTCATTGCCATTAAATTACGAAACGAATGAGTTCTCCAATCACCCACTTTTTAGAGGCAAAGGTATGGGCATTGATATAGGAGTGATCTATGAAAAGAAAAAAAGTGATCCTAATCAACAAACGAGCGGGAAATTGTGCAGCCAATCCTATGTTCCTTATAAATATAAAATAGGACTATCCATACTTGATATTGGCAGGATACGATTTACCGAAAATGCTGAAAAACTTGTATTCGGGGGAGTACCAGTAAACTGGCAGCCAACAACCGGATACTCTGTTTATTCAGTAAGGGACATTACCGACACATTGAGTCAGATGTTTTATGGCAATAAGACGGATCTTATCCAGGGAAATGAGATTACTATCGCCTTACCAACGGCTATCAGTATTCAGGCCGATGTGAATGTTAAAAATAACTGGTTTATTAACGGCACTTTTGTGGGTCCGCTACAGTTTTCAAAATCAGGCCTACGGCGGCCGGTTTTAATTGGATTAACTCCACGCTACCAAACTGCCCGTTGGGAAGCCAGTTTGCCAATAACGCTTTACGATTTATCCAAATTCAGGATCGGATTAAGTGCCCGGTATAGAGGATTCTTTATCGGAACCGAAAAGATAAGCGGATTTTTTCATTACAGGGATTTTACCGGTCTTGATTTTTATGCCGGTCTTAAATTTTCGCTAAGTAAAGGCAACTGCCGGAATAAAAAAGCTGAAAATTGCGGAATTGAGGAATATAAAATATTCAGAAAATAAATTTACTCATGATTGGATTTATCAAGACACGGATTCGTTTACTGAAAATATTCTAATATTTGCAGGAAATCTGAATTAGTTTATAATGATTTTCCGCGTCAAATTCTGACCTTTGTTAGTAAGGCTCACAATAAAAATGCCTTTGAGAAACCTTACATCAATTGCGGCATTGGACTGATTATTAAAAGTTTCCTCTTTCACCAATTTGCCATTCATATCAATAATACTAACTAGGGATGTGCCTGCCAGGTTATTGAACCTGATATTGAGTATTCCTTCCGAAACAGGACTCGGATAAGTGGAAAAACCATTAATATCTGAAATGATATTCACACCCATCGATAGATCAAACAAAAACGCATTCAGCGCTGCTGTTGGCTTTCCACCCGTACTCCAGCAGCTTAAGGAATAACCGCTCCACGATTCTTCCCCTTCAGGTTCCCAGTACATAACACCAAGTCCTTTGTGATCCGGAACTGCATTCACTTTTTGAATAACAGCCACCAGCATATTATACGTATTCTGAACCTGGTTATAAAGTCCACCCGTTTCAACCACCATCACATCTTTCCCATACCTCGCCGCCATATCATTGAGGTTGTACCCCAGAGCATCAATATTTTCTGTATAATCCACTTCATCCCAATACGGGTAGTACGATGCGCCAATAATATCATACTTTACGTTATTGTTTTTGGCATTGTCGAAAAACCATCGGAACTTGCTGTTATTACTTCCTCCTTCGAGATGAATAATAACATTAATTGAATTGTCAACAGCCTTGGTGGCATCATATCCTTTATTCAGCATCTGGGCCAGGTTTGTCCAGTTCGACGAACTTCCATCGGGCCACAACATTCCACCGGCAATTTCATTTCCAATCTGTACCCATGCCGGTGTTACTCCAATGGATTTTAAGGTATCCAGTACTTCGTAGGTATGGTTATAAACGTCGGATAATAATTGTGTAAATGTGTGATTGACCCATGCCGCAGGTTTTGCCTGGTGACCTGGATCGGCCCAGGTATCGCTGTAATGGAAATCGATCATAACACGCAATCCCATGTTTGAAGCCCGCAATGCCATTTGTGCTACTTCCTTTTTACTGCAGTGACCACTTGTTTTATCGTTCGATGGATTAACAAATACCCTGAAACGAACCGAGTTGATTCCTTTGCTTTTTAAAATTCCAAGGCAGTCTTTCTGAACCCCGGTACTGTCGTAAAACTTGTAGCCTGTAGCTTCCATTTGCTGCAACCAGCCTATGTCGGCACCTTTTACAAACTGGGCCCTGGTGATATCCGGAAAGAAGAAAACGAAAATCAGGAATAGGAGGGAAATCGCGGCAATACTTCTAAATGATTTTAAAAATAATGTCATATTTTTTTTTAGCATTGCCAGTAGTCTTGTTTCAAAATTATCATTTTAATAATATCAGTAAAATGACCAATCAACTTAACTAACGTATTTCGGATTCAATTGTGGAAGAAAAAATATTTTTAATCCACAGTTCTTACATCCATTGCATCCCTCAATCCATTGCCAATCAGCATAAAGGCCAGTACCATTATCATAATGGCAATTCCGGGGAGGATGGCCAGGTAAGCATAATCAAGTATAATATATGGATAATTCTCTTTTATCATGCTTCCCCACGAAGGCATGGGCGGTTGCACACCGATTCCGAGGAAACTAAGCCCAGCCTCGAGCAATATCGCTGAGGCAAAGTTGGCAGCCGAAATTACAATTACCGGTGCCATGGCATTGGGCAGTATATGCCTGAAGATAATACGGAAGTTGCGGTATCCCAAGGCCCGGGCGGCTTCCACAAATTCTTTTTCGCGCAGGCTCATAAACTGACCTCGCACAACACGGGCCACCTCTACCCACATAGTTAGTCCTACGGCAACAAATACCTGCCAGAATCCTTTCCCCAGTGCAAACGTAACTGCAATTACGAGCAATAAAGTGGGAACGGCCCAAACTACGTTAATAAACCACGAAATCAATGCATCAATTTTACCTCCGAAATACCCTGCAACGGCTCCCAGGAAAATTCCGATCAGTAACGAAATGGCTACCGAAATAAATCCTACCGAGAGGCTTATCCGCGCCCCGATGATAAGCTGGCTCAGTACATCACGTCCATAACGGTCGGTGCCAAGGTAAAATGTCTTTTCTACAATATTCTTATTCTGAACCTGGCTTCGGAGTTCTTCAACCGTGGTTTTAATCAGTTTGCCATTGCGTGTGATAAACGAAATCTGGCTCCCGTCTTTTATAATTCCTGTATGTTCGTATAGCGGATAACACACATCAGCCAGGTGGAACGTCAGGTCGAACCCGGAAGCATCTTTGCTGTATTCAGTAATAGTAGCAGAGTCGCCTGTAAAGCTGTATTTTGTGAAGGGAAAATCCGAATAGCTGTTTTCCTGTCCGTAAAGCAAGCGATAAAAAATATTCCTTACCGGGACGTCCTGATTTTTACTGACCCTCAGCACAGTAACGGTCGTACCGGGTTTCAGTGTGGCCAGAAGCAGGTTCTGCTCATTCACCATAGGGGTTTTATCAGGTGTTATCCAGTAACCAATAACAGCTATAAATGCGATAACACCTATAAACAACAGTGCGCCATAAGCGATCCCGTTCTTCCGGAACCTCATCCAGGCAAGCCTGCTTAGCGAACCGGTACTCTCGTATGTTTTTTTTCGGAAAAGCAAAAGGTGTTATTTTAATTTTGAAATATTATTCAACCGAATACCGGACACTAGTATCGATGAAACGGATAGAAACTGATTTCTAACTATTAACTGTTTTTCTATTAACTATTAACTGATTTATCAGAATTTCTGATCTCCTCCCAGTAGTCCGCCTAAAATACCGCCGCCAATTCCGGCAATCCCTTTCGATTCTTCACGGTTTGAATGTGAAGACGATACAATCCGGTCGGCAAGCCTAGACAAAGGTAAGCTTTGCAAGTACACGGTGCCTGGACCGGTAAGTTTTGCCAGGAACATTCCTTCTCCTCCAAAGAGTGCATTTTTAAATCCGCCCACAAACTGAATATCATAATCCACCGTCGGGGCCATGGCCACAATGCAACCTGTATCAACGCGGAGGGTCTCACGCTCGCGAAGGTCGCGGCGGATAATC
The DNA here is from genome assembly GCA_038250985.1 of Bacteroidales bacterium. GTDB lineage: Bacteria > Bacteroidota > Bacteroidia > Bacteroidales > UBA4417 > UBA4417. Next base: position 7,388 of record JBBSBT010000050.1, on the reverse strand, counting down.
ATGCCGCCGGCATGAACAAAAGCCAACCCGTCGCCTGTGAGACGCTGCAAAATGAATCCTTCACCTCCAAAGAGACCGGCACCCATTTTCCTGGTAAATGCAATGTCGATATCTATTCCATTGGCGGCACATAAAAACGAGTCCTTCTGGCATATAAATGTTCCTCCGACCTGTTGCAGGTCGAGAGCAATTATTTTACCCGGGTAGGGTGCCCCGAACGAAACACAACGCTTTACACCGGCTGTATTGTGGAAAGTGCAGATGAAGAAACCATCGCCGGTAAGCATCCGCCTGAGGCCTTTAAAAATGCCGCCCCCGGTACCGGTTTCCATTTGTATGCCTTCTTCCATATACATCATGGCACCCACTTCGGCGCGCACGCCTTCCGAAGGATCAAGCTCAATTTCAACGATCTGCATATCGTCACCCAGTATTTTGTAATCGATTACATCTGCCATGGTTAGTGTTTTACAGTTAATGGTTAATGGAAAATAGTTAATGGTGCGTATTTAATTAAATATAGTTATATGAATTTGGTGTAACAAACTATTTTCTGTTTTCTATTTTCCATTAACTATTTATTTCCCTTGCAAATCTATTAAAAATGTGACCTTGGGATACGAATCTGCTGATATTACAGCAAATATTTTGTCAACACTTTCAAATATAAAAATTAAAGATTACTTTTGCACCATCAAATCAACATGGTGGTTTTAGCTCAGTTGGTTAGAGCGCCTGATTGTGGTTCAGGAGGTCGTGGGTTCGAACCCCATATTCCACCCATCGAAAAAATAAGGCTGCCGGAAGGCGGCCTTTTTTGATTTTAGTCTGCTTCCGCGGATCATACTGGATCATGGGATCATGCTCAAAAGTTGTGGAGCAGGAAAAAAATATTTACTTATTTTAAAAAACTTAAGAGCTGCAAATCACTTAAGTTAGTCACCCCTCTCCTCATGAGGAGAGGGAAAGGGGGTGAGGTCTCCAAAAGACAATTTCCAAAATCCTATTTCAAAAAAAAAGCCAGCCGAAGCTGACTTTAAATATTTTATTTCTCATTAAATTCCCAGTATTGATCCACAATTTCACTGGTTTTCTGCTCCCAGTAGGCGGGTGATACCCTTTTACCGTCAGGTGTCTTAAGGCTCATTTCGTATACAGCAACCACCGGGCTGAAGACAATATCCGTAACCCCGATAGTAAAAAGGGAAGGAGCGTCCTCTGTTTCTTTTTTGTCTTCGGAAATCTGTACATCAAATTTATTGAATTCAAGAAGGGCTTTCAGAAAATCAACCCGCTGTTTGGCAGCTCCTTTTTCAACAACCGTGCAGCGTACACCGTTAATTTCCTCAACTATATGTTTTGCTTTAAGTGGCATAAGATCAGCTTTATAAATGGGTAAGTTACAGTAAGCTATTATTTTAAAATGGCAAAAGTAAGTGAATCAATAAATTCGTAAACCTGGCTCCAGAAACCAATGACAAAAATACCCAGTGCACAGATCATCAAACCGATCCTGGTAAATGTATCGCTTTTAAAGAATGCTATCGGCGTATCGCTTTTATTGATAAACATGGCCTTTACAACAAGCAGATAGTAGTATAATGAAATGGTGGCATTAAGCACGGCTATAAATACCAGCCAGTAATATCCGCCTGAAGCAGCTGATGTAAAAAGGAAAAATTTACCAAAGAAACCTGCAATCGGCGGAATTCCTGCCAGGGAAAATACGCTCAGCATCATCAGAAGGGTAAGTTTCGGATTGGTATTGTAAAGACCGTCGTAATCGTCCATGCTTTCCTTCCCGGTCTTCGCCGAAATCGCTGAAACCACACCGAAGGCGCCCAGGTTGGAGAAAATATAAACCAGTACAAAGTAGATGGTGGCAGTCATACCGATTTTATTGCCACCAAGAATACCCAGCAGAATAAACCCGGCCTGGGCGATACTCGAGAACGCAAGAAACCTTTTCATGTTTTTCTGCCTTAGGGCAAAGAGGTTACCAATGGTCATAGTCATAACAGCAATAAGGTATATGATATCCTTCCACAGGTAAGCGATGGAATGGAATACCGTGTACATTACCATGATAAGGATAAATACGGATGCACCTTTCGAAATTACAGAGAAATAGGATGTTACATTTACCGGGGCGCCTTCGTACACATCGGCTGTCCAGAGGTGGAAAGGAACCAGTGATATTTTGAATGCCATTCCTGTAAAGAAGAATATAAATGCCAGCACCTGCATAGGAGTGTTGGAATAGAGTTCACCAATAGTATCAAAATAAATTGAACCGGTTGACCCGTAAATCAATGACAGTCCGAAAAGAAGGATTCCAGACGACAAGGCTGATGATAAAATAAGTTTGATACCGGCTTCAGCTGATTTTCCCTGGTGGTGTGTAAATGCTGCCAGAGCTGCCATTGGTATTGTGGCAAGTTCAAGACCTAAGTATAACATCAGGAAGTCACCCGAGGAGATCATAAAATTCATACCAACTAATGTGGAGAGCAGCAGAATATAGAATTCGCTTATTTTCTCGGCATTCTCTTCTTTTTTTAGCCAGGTAGTGCTTTGCAAAAGGATAATGAATACGCCCACATTCAAAATGTTCTTCATTAGGATAGTCAATGCATCGGTATGATACATTCCGCCAAAAAGCAAACCGGTTTGTGCAGGAAGGAAACCCACCACGGTGTGAATGAAAAACAGTGAAATGGCAATCGGGATAATCCTGGTTTTCTGACTCTTTTTCAGGTTCAGATCGATAATGAGAACTAGTAATACCAGGGAAACCAGTATTAATTCGTGTCGCATTGTCATGAAATCGTTTATGCTCATATGCTGAGTATCTAATTGATGATTAATACAAGGTTAAAAAAGTCCGGCTACTGTTACTCCGCTTATTTTTTCAAGAATCGGACCAAGGCTGAAGTTGATCATGTTCGACAACCAGAGCGGTGCCATACCAATGGCTGCAATCGAAAGCAGAAGTGTTAAAGTTGAAAGTTTTTCATACCACACAGCATCTTTCAGGTGCAGGAAGTGATCGTTTTTGATAGGACCCATCAGCAGGATTCCGACTACTCGCAGTATATAAACAGCGGTGATTACGATGGAAGAGGTTGCTACGATGGTTGCCACCCTGTGGAAAGTATCGGTGTGCTGGAACGAACCGACAAAAATAGTCATTTCAGCAACGAAGCCGCTTAATCCCGGAAGGCCTAAAGAAGCAAGACCCGCAATAACATAAACCACGCCGATAAAAGGAATAACTTTCATCAGTCCACCCATTTCGTTGATCAGACGGGTATGCGTCCGACCGTAAATCATGCCGATCAGGGCAAAGAAGAGGGCTGTCATTAAACCGTGGGAGATCATCTGGATAACTGCACCATTCATTGCTGTCTGATTCATCATCAGGATAGCAAAAAGTACCAGTCCGCAATGACTAACAGAGGAATAGGCATTGATGTATTTAAGGTCTTTCTGAACAACGGCTCCGAAAGCGCCATAAACTACACTGATAGTGGTAAGAATAAGGAAAATCCAGGCTTGCTCATGAGCTGCTTCCGGCATAAGGAAAATAGCAACCCTGAAAGCACCGTAACCTCCCAGTTTCATCAATACACCTGCGTGAAGCATGGATACGGCAGTAGGAGCGGAGGCATGACCGTCAGGCGACCATGTGTGGAAAGGAAAGAGTGCCCCGAGTATTCCGAATCCTATAAAGGTAAACGGAAACAGGAAACGCTGCATTCCGATAGGAATGGTATGCTTCGAAATCTCTAAGATATTAAATGTCAGTGCCTGGCCTGAAGGTGCCGAGTAAAAATAAATTCCTAGAATTCCAACGAATAGCAATGCCGAGCCGGCCATAAGCATAAGTGTAAGCTTCATGGCCGAGTATTCTTTTGGTCCTGTACCCCAGACTCCGATAAGAAGGTACATCGGTATAACTGCAACTTCGTAAAAAAGAAACATGGTGAAAAGGTCCAGTGAAATAAAGAACCCAAATACACCGGCAGAAAGTAAAATCAATGAAATAAAGAATTCCCTGTAAAGAAAATCTACTGCCCATGAAGCAAATATGCCGGCAAATAAAACTATAGCAGTAAGTGCAATCATTGCCACTGAAATTCCGTCTACACCCAAGGTGTAATGGATGTTGAGTGTCGGAAACCATACTGCATCATAATAAAAGAGCATGGCATCAGTGTTTCCTGCGTTACGTTCCGTAAGATACAGGTATACCAGTACCCCGGCAAGTATAAGTTGAAATCCCATGCCGATGGCGCTCACAATACGGGTTTGCTTCATATTGCTGGTAAACAATATGGCAATTATCGTGAGAAGAGGTATCAGGATAAATAAGCTCAGTATATTCATATGATTTTTCTTGCGATTTTAATTTGTATTCCTTTTAGATTCGGTATTTAAAATTACCACAGATAGACGAAGATCAGAACAAGCGCGATAGCTCCGGTTACAAATACATATCCGTACTGCTGAATTCTCCCTGACTGCATTCCTTTAATTGAAATAGACGTATTTTCAACCGTTCTGGCAAGCAGGTTCATAAAGCCATCAACTATATGTCTGTCGAACCATGCAACTGGTGTTGATATGCGGGCGAAAATGATTTTCCGGGTCACGAACAAGTATACTTCGTCCATATAAAATTTATGGTAAGCCCATTTGTAAGTGCTTCCAAAAGCGCTGGCAACTTTTTCAGGCAAGGTATTTGATTTCATGTACATCATTGTGGCAACACCAATACCTGCTAATCCTATCAGCACCGAAGGAATAGCAATAGCCCAGTCGATATGTGATTCAAAAGGCATACCATCGGAAGTAACAATCGCATGGAATGGTAAGAATCCAGCGAATATTGATCCGAAAGCCAATATCATCAATGGAATAGTCATTACATAAGGTGCTTCGTGAGGTGTATGATGATAATGAGTTGCTTTACCCCAGAAGATGTTGAAATACAGGCGGAACATATAGAAAGCCGTGATACCGGCAACAAGGTATTCGATGGCAAACAACATTTTGTTGTGTTCCCAGGCGGCTGTCAGTATTTCATCTTTACTGAAGAAAGCGGAGAACGGAGGTATACCGGAAATGGTAATGCAAGCAATAAGAAAAGTAATGTGTGTAATCGGCAGGTATTTCCGTAAGCCGCCCATATCTTTCATATCGTTGCTGTGAACGGCATGAATTACTGCGCCTGCTCCAAGGAATAACAGCGCTTTGAACATAGCGTGTGTAAACAAGTGAAAGTTACCGGCCATAAAACCAAGTCCTGCTTCGCCGCCGTATCCTGAAACACCGAGAGCAAGCATCATATAACCAATTTGCGACATGGTTGAATAAGCAAGCACCCGTTTGATATCTGTTTGAGTACAGGCAATCAGCGCCGCAAAAAGCGACGAAAATCCTCCGACCCATGCCACAACAGTCAAAGCATCAGGCGCTCCAAGAGCATAAACCGGGAATAACCTTGCAACCAGGTAAACACCGGCAACTACCATGGTGGCAGCGTGAATCAAAGCAGAAACAGGTGTAGGACCTTCCATCGCATCCGGCAACCAGATATGTAGCGGGAACATAGCCGATTTACCTGCACCGCCCACGAAAATGAATATCATTGACCAGGTAAGAACCGATAAGCCCATGAATGCAGCCCCGCCAAGATTCGCTATTGCCGGCCCTGTTGGACTTGTTAGTGTCTGGAAATCAAAAGTTCCGGTATTGAATGAAAGCATCAGTATACCGATTAGGAAAAACAGGTCAGCAAAACGGGTAACAATAAAAGCTTTTTTAGAAGCGGCAACTGCACTCGGTTTTTCGTAATAGAAGCCGATCAACAGGAAAGATGAAACACCAACAAGCTCCCAGAAAATATACATCTGGAAAATATTGGTGGCTATTACCAGCCCAAGCATCGCGAAAGTAAAAAGCGACAGGAATGAGAAAAACCTGTGGTATCCACGTTCGCCTTTCATGTAGCCGATACTGTAGATATGAACCATCAGCGAAACCGTGCTGACAACAATCAGCATCATAACTGAAATCGGATCGATCAGTATCCCTATTTTAATAGTTAATTTTTCAGTTAGATGGAGCCAGTTAAACTCAAAGGCCTTAAGTGATTGATAGCCTGTTTCTGCAATATGATCGGTCCAGAAGTACCTGATGGCCGTGATATACGAAAGTATAGTCACAATGCCTAAACCGCAGGTACCGATAATGCCTGAAACAATGGGTTTCATTTTGTGCCCGGTGAGCCCGATAAATATAAAAAATACAAAAGGGATCAGCAGGATGAGGAATGTATAAGTGTAATCGACCATATCTTTTTTAATATGTCAGTGATTAATGTGTTTTATTAGAATTTCATTTCGTCAACGTTATCCACATCAATCGATTTGAAATTGCGGTAAATATTGATGATGATAGCTATGGCAACAGCAGCTTCGGCAGCAGCTATAGCAATTATGATCAGGGTAAAGAAATGCCCTTGCAGGTTTTGCGGGTACAGGTATCGGTTGAAAGCAACGAAGTTGATATTCACAGCGTTGAGAATTAGCTCGATCGACATGAGCATGGTAATCAGGTTTTTACGGGTAAGAAACCCATAAATCCCGATAAAAAACATCAGGGTGCTGATTATCAGAAAATATTGCAACGGTATGGATCCGGTCATGATATATATTGTTAATTTTTTGTGTTTATCTATTGTAATGGAATTATTTAAAATTGTTCTAATCCTTTTAATTGGTCACGCACTTTTAACCATTTTCCATTAACTATTAACTTACTTTTTCACTTTTGGTAAAACAATACCATCATCCTCTTTACGGGCAACAATTATGGCTCCGATCAGGGCGGCAAGCAACAAGACTGAGATAACCTCAAAAGGAAGGGCAAAACCATCGCGGTTGTATGAAATAAGTGCGTTACCGACATCTGTTACGGTTGATGTTTGTGCCGGGGCGGCCGAAGGGATGAAAGTGAACTTCATGATGGTGATCAGGGTAAGTAAGGCACCGGCTCCGACAGACAGGGCTGACAAAAGGCTTTGTTTCCGATCGGCCATAATTGCTTTTTCGCTGATATGGCTGGTAAGCAGAATCGAGAATATGATCAGCACAACAATACCACCGGCATAAACCGTAAGTTGCACCGCGGCGAGGAAGGTGTATTCGAGCATAAAATAAATGGCTGCAGTTGAGATAAGCACAAACAACAGGTATACCGCTGCGCGCAATATTTTCCGGCTTGTAACGGTGAGAACCGAAAATACCAGGATCATTCCGGCCAGAAGGTAAAACATGATTTCGCTATTCATCTTTGGTATATTTTCTTTTAAAACTTAATTT